>JAQGII010000367.1 GCA_028291305.1 Caulobacteraceae bacterium | reverse complement strand
TGGGAAGTGGGGACCATCCCACAAAGGGCGCCGAGCACGACGGCGTAGATGGGCCCGACATTGAGGGCCATGTGCGCGCTGACGCTGAGGAAGCAGACGATGGCGATGGCCAGAGCGTAGGAGCGCCGGTCGAAGCGGTCGGCGATCAGGCCCATGGGCGCGCCGCCGAGGAGCAGGCCTACGCCGACGGCGCCCAGCGCCAGGTCGGCGCTTGCCGCGGTGAAGCCGAAATGCTCGCGGGTCCATGCGGGCAGAAGGCCGGTCACCGAATAGAGCGAGAGGCCGACAACGCCCACCAGGACCAGAAGCGGCCAGAAGCCTAGAAGGCGGGTTACGCTCGACGGGCCCACATCGCCCCTGGACGGCTCGCTCCTTTTAGCGAGGGCGGCGGGGTCCAGGATCGCCAGGCAAAAGCTGAGGAGCCCGCCCAGGACGGCCAGGACGTAGAAGCTGACCTGCCAGCCGCCGAAGGCGCCGTCTACGAAATGGATCAGCGGAGGGCCGACGGAGGCGGCGACGCCGAAAACCGTTGCCGCCAGGCCCACCCAGGTGGCGCGATGGTGGGTCGAGACGCCGCCGAGGTAGAGGATCAGCGACACATTGAAGAGTCCTTCGCCAAGGCCGACCAGCAGGCGCGAGGCCAGCAGGTCCCAAAAGCCATGCGCCCAGGGCGGATAGGCGGTGGCGAGGGAGAAGATCAGGGCGCCGCACAGCAGGACGGGTTTGAAGCCGACCCGGCGCACCAGCAGACCCGAGGGCAGCGCCACCAGGGCTACGCCAGCGGCGAACGCCGACGCGATCAGGCCCGTCTGCCGCGCCGTCAGGTCAAGCGCTGTCCTGATTTCCGGAAGCGACACCGCCAGGACCACCCGGTCCCAGACATAGAGGGTGAGCAGCAGGAGAAGCAGGGCGACCGTCTTCAGGACCGCAGGGGAGGTGGATTGGCGCGCGGCGTTCATGGCGCGGCGACGATCGTCTTTTCGTCGACGACGAAGCTTCGGATGCGACGCACCCACGAGATGATCTTGTTCATCGTCCCCAACCCCGAAGTTCGCGTCTTGATCGGGCGTAGAACCTGCCCGCGACGTCAGCTCATTATCTATAGGACAATGCTAGTCCCGTAATGCAATATGGCCTAGCCCAAATCTGTTGTCGATATGTTGCGGATTGATAAGACGTCGTAACGGGTGAGATCGACGCCGCAGTGGTAAAGCTTGGGGACAATCGGTCAGTGATCACGCGGCGCGCGCCTGGGGTCCGCAGATGGAGTTGAACATGCTTGCCCCTCCCGTCTTGCGGAGCCTTCTCTTTGTGCCGGGCGGCAGGCCCGACCTTTTTCCCAAGGCGCTCAAAACCGGGGCGGACGCCCTGATCCTTGACCTGGAAGACGCCGTCGCGGCGCCGTTCCAGGATGTGGCGCGGGATGAGGTGAAGGAGGAGCTCGCCAGGTCTTCGGACCGGTTGACCTTTGTCCGGATCAATCATCCCGACCTTGGCGATCTGGACAAGGATCTGGCTGTCCTGGCTGCGCACGGCGCCCAGGCGATCATGCTCCCCAAGGTCTGTGGCCCAAAGGACCTCAAGCAACTCGACAACCGGCTTTCAGAACGCGAGCAGGTCCTCGGCCTGCCGCCCAACGCCATCGGCGTCTGCATCGTCATCGAGACGAGCCTTGGACTTCGCAACCTGTTCGAGACCTTGACGAGCACCCCCCGCATCCGCGCGGCGGGGCTGGCCAGCGCGGAGCAAGGGGACCTGATGTTCGACCTTGGCGGCCGCTGGACGCCCGCGGGGGAGGCCATGGCCTATGCGCGGGGTAAGTTCGTCTGCGACGCCCGGGCCGCGGGCGTGCCGTGGCTGATCGACGGCGCCTTCATGAACCTCGAGGACCCGGCGGCCCTGCAGAAGGAGGCGGAGCTTGCCCGCACCTACGGGTTCAACAGCAAGGTGGCGATCCACCCTCGGCAGGTTGAGGTCCTCAACCGGGCGTTTTCGCCGACGCCGGCGGAACTGGAGCGGGCGAGGGGCATGCTGGAGGCCTTCCAGAAAGCCGAAGCGCAAGGGCGCGGGGCCATCCAGTTTCAAGGCATGATGGTGGATTACGCCAATATCCGGTGGGCAAGGCAGATCTTGGCTGTGCCGCAAGGCTGAGGCCCTGAACTCCGGTCTGCGGCGGCCGCGCGGAGCGGCTCTATTTCATCAGGCCGGCCGCCCTCAGGGCGCGGTTGATGATCGCCCCGACACCCTGTTCATTCTTTGCAGCCTGGAGGCCGACGCGGTTCGGGGCGGTTTCATGAAGCGTTGGCGGGATGGCCGCTTCGGTCGGCAGGAGGGTTTGGGGGGCGCTTGCTCGGCTTCTGCCGTCGTCGGCCGCTATCCCCCAGAACCTGGTGAGTTCAAGGCTGGAGGAAATCCCGCTCTCCAGCAGGAAAGGGCCTGCGCGGCCCACCCCGTCCGGCCCGGCCGTCGCCAGTGGCGTTCCGTGACCCAGGCCGGGGATCAGGCGACGCTCGACGACGGGACGGCCATGGCGGGTCCACACGTCGCGGCCGTCGACGTCACCCGCAGCCGAGCCGGCGTCCAGCCCGTGGACATGCAGCCATTGCTGCACGATAGCGTCGGCGTTCGACGGCTTCACCGTCGTGTCGGCCGAGCCGTGCCACACCGAAATCCGCGGCCAGGGTCCGTGGTGAGGCGACGCCTTTCGCACGAGATGGCCGAGGTCGGCCCCCGAGAGTTGCCTGTCCTGATACATGGCCGCAAACGCCTGCGGCATGCCATTGGCAACGCCATAGGGCAGGCCGGCAACGATGCCGCCGCCGGCGAAGATCTCCGGATAGGTCGCGAGCATCACCGAAGCCATCGCGCCGCCGGCCGACAGGCCGGTGACGAAGATTTGCGTCCGATCCGAGCGGAGACGCGCCGCAGCCGTATCGATCATGTTCCGGATAGAGGCTGCTTCCCCCTGGCCGCGGCGGATGTCGCCGGGCTCAAACCAGTTGAAGCAGCGGTTGGGGTTATTCGACGGCCGCTGTTCGGGGCACAGGAGCCCAAACCCGAGGCGGTCCGCCAACGCGATCCAGCCCGCCCCTTCGGCGTACTGTTCGGCGGTCTGCGTGCACCCATGCAGGACAACCACGAGCGGGCGGTTGCCCGACAGCGCGGCCGGGGCATGCAGGAGCATTCTCAGCTGCCCGGGATTGGCGCCGAAGTCGACGATCTCGCTCAACAGCCCCCGGGACCGCGTGGGCGGGGCGGGCGTTTTCTGGCGACGCAGCCGCGTCAGCACGGCCGCTGTTTCCCCTAGTCCGACCATGACCGCCTCCTGCGACTCGGCGGCACAACCGCACGACTCCCATATAATGCTGCATTGCAGCATAAAAAGGCGCCGGGGTCAGTTTGTGTTCCGCGCTACGTCAGCGACGGGAGCTTTCGTTCCAATGGGGGAAGGGGAGCGGTTCATGTGCTGGGCGAGATCATGCCGATCAATGCGCCGTGTTCACCGCCAGCCGGGTAGATGTTCCGCGCCGAACGTCAGCAGCGAGAAAACGCCACCCGCCAGCAGGCTGGCCAGCACCAGGCCGATGCCCGTCAGCAAGGTGTAGGCCGCTGCGGTTCCGGGAATTGGCTTCATGGCGTCCCCCGATGGGAAGGATTCTTCTTCTCATCGTCGTCACTGCAAAAACGGTACCGCAGGGCGGCAGGCGAAGCACGGCCAGACGAGGCAGCGGATCGCGAGCGCCCTGCAGGCCCAGGGCGACGGACCGGGCCAAGCGTTCAGCCCGCCCAGCGTGAGCCGCGGATGATCGTGCAAAAGTTTCCGGCATGGAAATGAGGATCCTTGTCGGCGAGCACGTCCGCTTTCACATTACCGAAGGTGGTCTGCGGCTTGCGACTGACCCCGTCGTAGAACGCCTGGATGATGTCTTCCTTGAAGTGTGGCGTGCGCGGGAACGCCCGGACGACAGCCTCGCGTTCCTCGTCCGAGAACCGCTCGTAAGCCATCCCCAGCACGTCCATCTCCACGCCGGCGGTCACCAGCGCGATCACCGGATGCATGTGCTGCGGAATCCCGGGCGTGGTGTGAAGCGCGATCGCCGTCCAGACCGTCTCCACGTCCGCTGGCGCGACGCCGCGGCTCTTGAGGAAGTCGCGGGCGGCGTTGGCGCCGTCGACCTCGAAGCGCTCGACTTCGCTGCTGTGCGGCGC
>JAQGII010000407.1 GCA_028291305.1 Caulobacteraceae bacterium | reverse complement strand
TTCACCATGCTGATGGGCGACTTTCTGAGCCTTGCGCAGCTCGGCCTGCCGGTGAAGGTCGTAGTCTTCAACAACGGCGCGCTCGGGTTCATCGAGCTCGAACAGAAGTCCACGGGCTTCCTCGACTTCGGCACGGAGTTGAAGAACCCGAACTTCGCCGCCATGGCCGGGGCCGTCGGCATCCGCGGGATCCGCCTGGAAGATCCGGCCGAGGTCGAGCCCGGGATCCGCGCGGCGCTCGAGCACCATGGGCCGGTCCTGATCGACGCCGTGGTCAATCGCCAGGAACTGGCGATCCCGCCCAAGATCACGACCGCCATGGCCAAGGGCTTCACCCTCTACATGGTCAAGGCCGTGCTGAACGGCCGCAGCGACGAGGTGCTCGAGCTCGCCCGGACGAACCTGTGGCGATGACGGCGCGCCCATCAATCTCGGCTGAGCGCGGCTTCTATGTGGTCCGCTGCGCCACTGTGGCCGCGCTCGCCTACCGGTTGGCGGTCCTGGTCGGACTGCAGCACCCGGTCTGGGCGCCGATGTCCGCCCTGATAGTCTCCCAGGGAACGGTGACCGCGACCCTCCAGTCCATCTGGGGCCGCTGCCTCGGAACCCTGACGGGCGTGGCCGCGGCCCTGCTGGTCAGTTGGCTGGGCGGGTTTGTCGGCCTGGGCGTGATGCTCCAAGTGGGGATGGCCGTCGCCCTGTGCGCGACGATCGCCGTCGAGCAGCCTCAGCTCCGGGTCTGCCTATGGACCTGCCCGATAATCCTCACATCGGGCGTGGCCGGCCAGGCCACTGCGCTCGTCGCGACCTCCCGCGTCGCCGAAGTGGTCTTGGGAGCCGCTGTCGGCGGACTGTTGGCGGCCGTATCCGAACTCCTGCAGGCGCGCCTTTCTCGCGTGCGCCCGCTCCTCCAGCCCGAACCATAATCCGACCCATCAGGAGCAACGCCATGTCCCACAGCCCGCCATCCAAAGCGGCGTAGAACATGGTCACCTCCCTTCGTCTCGGACCTCCGAGACCTTAGTGGGAGCTTGGCCCCTGGCGGGACCCGCCCGATTACGCATGCTGCTGGCGCGTGACGGCCGCCTGATGAAGGTGGACCCGTTGGGTCGTCGCAAACCTGCCAGCCCCATTAGAATTTCTTGCTCCCCTTAATTCCTATCAATCATATAGGAAAAGTACGTATTGAGGCCGAGGCGTACTTTGAATGCGCACCGGCGAGGGGGTTTTGAGAATGGCTTTGTCGCGTGCCTATCGTTTGAAAGATGCCTGGCCGCCGGCCGCGGGCGTCGCGCTTTTGGCGGCCGGGGCCCTGGCCGCACCCGCGTTCGCCGCCGATGCGCCGGCCGCATCGGCGGCCTTGCCCGTCCTGGCTGCCGCCACGGCCGATCTCGACGCCGCTTCGGTCGACAGCGTGGTGGTGACCGCCCAGCGCAACCGTGTGCCCGACCTGAAGGACGTGGCCGGCAACACCACCGTCATCACCTCCGACCACATCGAGCGGGGCCGGGTGTCGACCGTCGCCGACGCCCTGAGATACGAGCCCGGTCTGCTGGCCCAGTCGGCCACCGGCACAGAGGCGACCCGCTTTTCGATGCGTGGTTCCGGGGTGATCCGGGGCGCCAGCTCGTGGGGCACAGGCATACAGATGCTGTTCGACGGCCTGCCGCTGACCACGCCGGAGGGCAGTCCGTACGAGTACTACGAGCCCCTGGCCAACAACTATATCGAGGTCTATCGCGGCGCGAACGCCTTCGACTACGGCCCAACCACCCAGGGCGGGGCCATCAACTACGTGCCCCACACCGGCCAGGATTCCTCGCCGTTGCTGGCGCGGGTCGAGGCCGGCAGCTTCGGCTATCAGCGTCAGCAGCTGGCTTCGGGCCAGGTGCTTGGACCCATCGATTACTACGTTACCTACACCCACTTCGGCACGGACGGCTTCCGCCGGGGCAACAGCTCCTACAGCCAGCGCGTGCTGGGCGATGTCGGCTACCGCTTCTCCGATCAGCTGAAGACGCGCTTCTATTTCGAGTACGCGGCGCAGAACACGCGCAACGCTTCCAGTCTGACCCTGGCGCAGATCGCCGCCGACCCCACGACCAACACCACCACCTCGGGCAACCGCCGCGAGAAGGGCTCGACCTTGGTGGGCGACCGCACGGTGTACCAGATCGACAACACCTCCAGCCTGGAGGGCGGCTTCCTCTACAAGAACTATCCGCTGAGGAACCAGGGCGGCACGGCGCCCGGCAACTGGGACATCAAGGACCTGACCCTGTCGGCGCGCTACAAGCGGCAGGACAGCGTGCTGGGCGGCAGGCGCAGCAACACCGAGGTCGCCTGGCTCTACGCCGACATCCTGCCCAACTCGACCAACCGGGGATACAACGCCACCCGCACGGTGCAGTTCTGGCAGGCCAAGTTCACCGGCTACGACAACACAGTCCTGATCAAGAACGACCTGGAGGCCATCCCCGACCTGTGGCTGACCACCGGCATCGCGTCGATCTGGCAGACGCGCGGTTCGGCCGTCACCAGCAACGTCACCGTGGTTCCGGTCAACGCGGTGCAGAACGAGAAGTACTACACCCTCGCGCCCCGGGTGGGCCTCCGTTACGACTTCACGCCGCACCTGCAGGTCTACGGCAATGTCAGCCGCTCGGACGAGGCGCCGATCGCCCACCAGCTGCCGACCACGGCCACCGTGGCGGTCCTGCCGACCATCGCGGCCCTCCTTGGCAGCAAGACCGCCAGCGTCGAGACGGCCAACAACGACGTCAAGAACCAGACCCAGAACACGGTCGAGTTCGGCGGACGCGGCGACGCCGGCATCTTCAAGTGGAACCTGGCCTACTACTACGCCCGCATCCACGGTGAGATCCTGACCATCCAGGTGTCGCCCGCCGTCGGCAACACCCCGGCCATCACCGCTACCACCAACGCCAAGAGCGACACCGTCCACCAGGGCTTCGAAGGCACGCTGGATGCCGCGCTCTGGAGCAGGGGCGGCAACAGCCTGGTGCTGCACCAGTCGCTGACGCTCAACGACTTCCATTTCATCAGCGATCCCGTTTACGGCCATAACACCCTGCCGGCCGTGCCGCAGCGTCTGTACCAGGCGGGTCTCGACTACACCCATCGCTCGGGCTTCTACGCCGGGGTCAACGGGGAGTCGGTGCGGAGCAAGTATCCGGCCGATTTCTTCAACTCCATCTACACCCCGGCCTACGCCGTCTGGGGCGCCCGCGTCGGCTGGCAGTCGGCGGACAAGAAGTGGCAGGTGTTCGTCGAGGGGAACAACCTTGGCGACAAGCACTACGCGGCGGTGGTCTCGCCCAGCTTCAACGCCAAGGGCGTCGACAGCGCGGTCTATTCGCCCGGTCAGACCCGCAACGTCTCCATCGGCATCTCCCACGACTTCTTCTGACCGGAGGACATCATGAAGTTCCGCCATGCCCTGCTTATCGCCGCTCTGACGCCGATCCTCCTGGGGTCGGAGCTGCGGACCGCGATGGCGCACCACGCCTTCGCCAGCGAATACGACATCGACAAGCCGATCACGCTCGAGGGCAAGCTGACCAAGCTGGAGTGGATCAATCCGCACAGCTGGGTCTACGTCGATGTCGCCGATCCGAAGACGCACAAGGTCACCAACTGGTCGATCGAGTTCGGCGCGGTCAACGCCCTGCTGCGGCGCGGCCTGCGCAAGACCGACTTCCTGATCGGTTCGGACGTGACGGTGAAGGGCTATCTGGCCAAGAACGGCAAGCCGATCGCCAACGCCACCAGCGTCACCCTGCCGGGCGGCCGCAACTTCCTGACCGGTTCGTCAGGCGGCCCGGGAGCGCCCGGCGCATGAAGCCCGTTGTTCCAGCGATGACCAGGGCAGGGGACTGGCTTCTCGCCGGCGCCCTCCTGCTGGCCGCGAGCTCTGCGTCGGCGGCCGACATCCGCCGCACCGCGGACGGCAGGCCGGACCTTTCGGGCGTGTGGCAGACACTGAGCCCGGCCGACCGGGACCTGCTGCCCCACGCCGCACGGAAGGATGCGCCGGCCAACCTCGGGGTCGTCGAAGGCGGGGAGATTCCCTATCAGCCCTGGGCGGCGGCCAAGAAGGCGGACAACTTCGCCAAGCGCGAGACCGCCGACCCGTCGGGAAAATGCTTCATGCCCGGCGTGCCGCGCGTCAACTACGCGCCCTATCCCTTCCAGATCTTCCAGTCGGCGCGCGGCGTGACGGTGCTCTACGAGTACGCCCACTCGGTCCGTCAGATCTACACCAACGGCAGCAGGCACCCGGACGGCCACATCGACTGGTGGCTGGGCGACAGCCGCGGCCATTGGGAAGGCGACAGCCTCGTCGTCGACGTCGTCGACTTCAACGACGAGACCTGGCTGAGCCACGCCGGCGACTTCCATTCCGATCAGCTGCATGTGGTGGAGCGCTACACGCCCCTCGACGCCGACCACATCCGCTACGAGGCGACGCTGGAGGATCCCAAGGTCTTCACCCGTCCATGGAAGATCGGCCTGGTGCTCTACCGGCGCATCGAGCCTGGCGTGCAGCTGCTCGAGAACGACTGCTACGCCTTCGACTACGAACGGTTCTACCCGTGAGGCGCGCCGTGGTGATCCTCAGCGCCATCCTCGGGTCCGTGATCCTGGCCGTGGCTTCCGCCGCACCGGCGTCGGCCGCTG
>JAQGII010000392.1 GCA_028291305.1 Caulobacteraceae bacterium | reverse complement strand
CCGGCCGCCCGCCCCGGACATGGCCAGCACGCCGGTGGCCAAGCGCCGCGCCGAGCGCATCGCCAAGCCCGCCGCCCCGGCCGACGACGACGGCCCGGCCATCGAGGCGCCCGCGCCCCAGGTGCTCAACACCAAGTCGCCCAAGCCCTCCAAGCGTGAGGCGCGGGAGATGCAGGCCGAACTGCCCTTCGCCCAGCCCAAGGAAGGCGAATTCTCGCTGCCCGAGCTCAGCATGCTGGCCAAGCCCAAGCCGCGCCAGTCGTCGTTCGACGAGGGCGGCCTGCGCCAGAACGCCCGCCTGCTGGAGAGCGTGCTGGCCGAGTTCGGCGTCAAGGGCTCCATCGACCAGATCCGGCCGGGGCCCGTGGTCACCCTCTACGAGCTGGTCCCCGCCGCCGGGGTCAAGCACGGCCGCGTGGTGGCCCTGTCCGACGACATCGCCCGCTCGATGAGCGTGGCCGCCTGCCGCATCGCCGTGGTCCAGGGGCGCAACGCCATCGGCATCGAGCTGCCCAACGCCCGCCGCGAGACCGTCTATCTGCGCGACCTGCTGTCCTCCTCCGAATACGAGAAGTCGACCCACGTCCTGCCCATGGCCCTGGGCGAGACCATCGGCGGCGAGCCCTATGTCGCCGACCTGGCGCGCATGCCCCACCTGCTGATCGCCGGCACCACCGGCTCGGGCAAGTCGGTGGGGGTCAACGCCATGATCCTGTCGATCCTCTACCGCCTGCCGCCCGAGCAGTGCCGCTTCATCATGATCGACCCCAAGATGCTCGAGCTGTCGGTCTACGACGGCATCCCGCACCTGCTGGCGCCGGTGGTCACCGATCCCAAGAAGGCCATCGTCGCGCTGAAGTGGACCGTCCGCGAGATGGAGGACCGCTATCGGCGCATGTCCAAGATCGGCGTGCGCAACGTGGCCGGCTACAACGAGAAGGCCCGCGAGGCCCAGGCCAAGGGCGAGCATTTCGTGCGCACCGTGCAGACCGGTTTCGACGAGGGCGGCCGCGCCATCTACGAGGAAGAGAAGCTGCGGCCCGAGCCGATGCCCTATCTGGTGGTGGTGATCGACGAGGTCGCCGACCTGATGATGGTGGCCGGCAAGGACATCGAGGGCGCCGTGCAGCGCCTGGCGCAGATGGCCCGCGCCGCCGGCATCCACCTGATCATGGCCACCCAGCGCCCGTCGGTGGACGTGATCACCGGCACCATCAAGGCCAACTTCCCCACCCGGATCAGCTTCCAGGTGACCTCCAAGATCGACGCCCGCACCATCATGCAGGAGCAGGGCGCCGAGCAGCTGCTGGGCCAGGGCGACATGCTGTACATGGCCGGCGGCGGGCGCATCACCCGCCTGCACGGCCCGTTCGTCTCCGACGGCGAGGTCGAGGCCGTCGCCAGCTACCTGAAGGCCCAGGGGACGCCCAACTACCTCGAGGAAGTCACCGCCGCCCCGGAAGAGGACGGCGAGGAGGGCGCCTATGGCGGCGGCGAGAGCGCCTCGGGCAACGAGCTCTACGACCAGGCCGTGGCCGTGGTCACCCGCGACCGCAAGGCCTCCACCAGCTACATCCAGCGCCGCCTGCAGATCGGCTACAACCGCGCCGCCTCGCTGATGGAGCAGATGGAGCGCGAAGGCGTCGTCGGCCCCGCCAACCACGCCGGCAAGCGCGACATCCTGGCCGGCCCGCCGCCGATCTGATCACAACCCTTCCGCTCATCCCGGCGCATGCCGGGAGGAGCGGATTTTGGAGACGCCCACACGCAGCCGCAATCGCGCGGCTACGTTCTCGGCTATGCTCGATCCAATAATTCACCTGAAGGAGCGGGGATGACCCTGCGCATCTCAAACCTGGCCCTGGCGGCCGCCCTGTCCCTCGGCCTGATGGTCTCCGCGCCGCCGGCCCCCGCCCGCGCCCAGACGGCCACCGCCGCCCTGTCGGCCCACGACCTGGCCCTGGTCAACCAGGCCACCGCCTATCTGCAGGGGCTGGGCGAGGTGCAGGGGCGCTTCGAGCAGACCAATCCGCGCGGCGTGGTCTCGACCGGCGACATCTATCTGAAGCGCCCGGGCAAGGCCCGCTTCCAGTACGACCCGCCGTCCGGCCTGGTGGTGGTGTCGGACGGCAGGAACGTGTCGGTCTACGACTCCCGCCTGAAGACCTTCGACCGCACGCCCCTGGGGGCCACGCCCCTGGCCATCCTGCTGGCGCGTCAGGTCCGGCTCGACCAGGACGTCGAGGTGACGCGGGTCGGGAGCTATGAAGACGGCTTCTACCTGACGGCGCGCAACGCCAACGGCCAGGCCCAGACCGAGGGCTACATCACCCTGGTGTTCGGCGGCAGCCCGACGACGCTGCGCGGCTGGACCCTGGTGGACGGACAGGGCCAGGCGACCCGGGTCAAGATCGCCAGCCTCAAGCCGCAGCCGATCAATCCGGAGATTTTCGTGCTGAACGACCCCCGCTCGGCCGCCGACCGGGGCGCCGCGCCCAAGGCGGCCCCGCCGAAGGCCGAAAAACCCCAGCCGAATCAAGGGTAAAACTCGCCCGCGGCGTGATTGTTGCGGTTTTAACACAGGCAAGATTAACGAAGTTTAATCTTGACATTTAGGGTTGTGCGTGGCAATTTTAACACGGCTGGTGGAGGACGGGTCGTCCTTCGCCCCACCGTGCCGGACTCTATCCCCTCCCGGCGGCGGCATGAGACCACTTTCAACGCCCGGCCATCATGCGCCGGGCGTTTTTTTATCTGCCGGGTCCTGCTAGTCCGAGTTCATGCGCCTTCGTATCTGCACCTGGAACATCAACTCGGTCCGCATCCGCACGGACCAGGTCGCCCGCTTCGTGCGCGAACAGGCGCCCGACGTCCTGTGCCTGCAGGAGATCAAGTGCCAGACCGGGGAATTCCCGGCCGAGGCCTTCGCCGAGATGGGCCTGCCGCACCTGAAGGTGGCCGGGCAGAAGGGCTGGCACGGGGTGGCCATCGCCTCGCGCCTGCCGATCGAGGACAGCCCCCGGCTGGACGTCTGCCGCGAGGGCCACGCGCGCTGCGTCTCGGCGGTGGTGCAGGGCGTGGAGATCCAGAACTTCTACATCCCCGCCGGCGGCGACCTGCCGGACCGCCAGCTGAACCCCAAGTTCGACCATAAGCTCGACTTCTACGAGAAGCTGACCGCCCTGATGGCCCGGCGCGACCCCAGGGCCCCGCTGGTGGTCACCGGCGACCTCAATGTGGCGCCGGGCGAGAACGACGTGTGGAACCACCGCTACATGTCCAGGATCGTCAGCCACACCCCGGTCGAGGTCGAGGCCTTCGCCGCCCTGATGGGCTCGCTGGACTTCATCGACATCCTGCGCGAGGCGCATCCCGAGCCGCGCAAGCTGGCCTCGTGGTGGAGCTATCGCGCAGCGGACTTCCGCCAGTCCAACCGCGGCCTGCGCCTGGACCACCTGCTGCTGTCGCCGGGCCTGCGCGAGGCGGCCTGGCGCCTGGGCGCGCCCTCCGCCCGGGTGCATGACGACGTGCGCGAGTGGGACAAGCCCTCCGACCACGCCCCGGTCAGCATGGACCTGGCGCTGTAACGACTCGTTCGAAGGCGTCGCAGGCCTTTCTGGTCAGGCTTCGGGTCGTTAGTTTGACGGCATCGTCATGCCCAGCAGAAAGCCTTCCGCCATGGTCTTCAAAGCCTGCGTTCCCGCCCTCGTCGCGGTCTCGCTCGCCGCCCCGGCGCTCGCCGCGAGCGCGCCCGCGACCCGCCCCTCGATCGCCCTGACCCAAGCCGGCGCGGAGGCGGCGCTGCGGGCGGCCGAGCGCTTCGCGCGACAGGCGAACGACCCGGCCGCCATAGCCGTGGTCGACACGGACGGCCTGCTGATGGCCTTCGTTCGCATGGACGGTGTCCGGCCGGGCAGCGTCGACCTCGCCATCGGCAAGGCGCGCACCGCCGCCATGATGCAGCGACCGACCGCAGAGCTCGAAGCCAACGCCAAGGGGCGCGTCGGCCTGGCGACGGCGGGGCTCACGGCGCTGGGGGGCGGGGAGCCGCTGAAGATCGGCGCAGAGACGGTCGGCGCCATTGGCGTGGCCGGGCTCAAGAAGGAGGACGACGTGACGAACTCGGC
>JAQGII010000357.1 GCA_028291305.1 Caulobacteraceae bacterium | reverse complement strand
TTGCCGGTGGCGTTCTGCGCCGGAATCAGGGCGAAGGCCGAGCCCGTGCCGCCGGACAGGCCGACGACCTTGCCGTGGAAGGTCACGCCGCCGCCGTAGAGGTCGGACTCCAGCGTCGCGGGCTGGCCGATGCCGACCTTGCGCAGCTGGCCTTCCTTGAAGTTGGCGTCGACATAGACCTGACCCGTCGGGACGATGGTCATCAGGGGCGTGCCGCTCTGCACGCGCTGGCCGACCTGCACCTGGCGGCGGGTGACCACGCCGTCCACCGGCGCGCGCAGGGTGGTGCGCTCCAGGTCGAGCTTGGCGGTGTTCAGCGCGGCGCGGGCGGCGGCGACCTGCGGATTGGCCTCGACCGAGCCCTGCGTCATCACCGCCTGGGCGGCGAGCTGGCCTTCGGCCGCCTTCTGGGTGGCGACGGCCTGGGCGGCCGAGGCCTGGGCGCCGGCCAGCATGGCCTGGGCACTGGTGTAGGCGGTCTTGGCCGCCGTCAGTTCTTCGCCGGAAACGGCGCCGGACTGGGCCAGGGCCTGGCGGCGGTCGTAGTCGAGCTTGGCCTTGGCCACGTCGGCGCGGGCGGACTCGACCTGCGACCGGGCGCGGGCGATGTCGGCGCCGCGGGCGGTCACCTGGGCGCCGAGGGCGCCCTGGGTGGCCAGGTCGCCGCGAATGGTGCGCAAGGCGCGCTGGTATTCGGCGTCGGCGCGGGCGACGGCCAGGGCGGCGTCGGCCGGATCGATCTCGACCAGCACGTCGCCGGCCTTGACCACCTGGGTGTCGGCCACGTGCACGGCCTTGACCGCGCCCGAGACCAACGGCGTCACCTGGGCGACGTCGGCGCCGACATAGGCGTCGTCAGTGGCCACGTAGTGCGAGGCCACCAGGAACCAGTAGAGGCCGTAAAGGACTGCGGCGGCCGCGACGGCGAGGCCGACCATGCCGAACAGGCGCTTGCGCGCCTGGGCCTTGCGCGGGTCGGCGGGGGCGTCTTGGGCGGGCTTAGGCCTGTCAGCGGCGGCGGTCGGCGCCCCGGCTTGATCATCAGCCATGGGAAGGTCCCTTTACGTCAGGAGAATTGGAAGCATTCGGATCGATGAAACCACCGCCCAGGGCGCGCACCAGGGCGATGTTGCCGGCCAGGGTCTGGGCCTGCAGATCGGCGGCGGCGCGTCGCTGGGCCACCAGGGTCGACTCCGCAGTCAGCACCACCAGATAGGGCGACAGGCCGCCTTGGTAGCGCAGGGTGGCCAGGTTGTAGGCCTTCTCGCTGTCGGCCAGGGCCTTGCGGGCGTAGCCGAGCTGCAGGGCCAGGGCCTTCTGCCCCGAGACGGCGTCGGCCACGTCGTGCAGCGCCTGCACCACCGCCTTGTCGTAGTTCGCCACGGCCTCGTCGTATTCGGCGCGAGCGCCGCGATAGGCGCCTTGCAGCCGGCCGCCCTGGAAGATGGGCAGGCTGATCGCCGGGCCGACCTGGGCCAGGATGATGTTGTGGCTGAAGATCTGGTCCGGCGACAGCGACAGGTCCAGGACCGAGCCGGTCAGGCTGATGTTGGGATAGAAGTCGGCGTGCGCCATCTTGATCTTGTCGGCGGCCGCTTCGGCGCGCAGCCGCGCTGCGGCCACGTCCGGGCGGCGCCCGATCAGGTCGGCGGCCAGGTTGGACGGCAGGCCGAAGGGCTGGCCGACGGACGCGGGATTGGGTGTGATGTCCAGGCCCCGGTCCGGACCGGCGCCGACCAGGGCCCCCAACTGGTGGCGCGCTTGGTCGATGCGGGCGTCTAGGGCCGCGACGTCGCCGAGGCTGACATTGGCTTCGGCGCTCGACTGGGCCAGTTGCCCCTGGTTCTCCAGGCCGTTCCTGAGCCGGTCGGAGACCAGCGTCAGGCTGTCGCCGCGCACGCGCACGGCGTCGACGGCCGCGGCGCGGTCGGCGGTGAGGCGGACGAGGTCGGCATAGGCCGAGGCCACGCCGGTGGAGATCTGCAACCGGGCGGCGGCCAGTTCGAACTGCGACGCCCTGGCCAGGGAGCTGGCCGCGGCGACGCCGGCGCGGTTCTTGCCGAAGAAGTCCACCTGGTAGTCGATGTTGGCCCCGATCTGGGTGAACGGCTGCCAGTCATTGGGCAGGGCGTCCTTGACCGAGGCCGGGATGCCCGCGAGGTTCAGCTGCACGGCGGTGGCCTGGATATTGCCCTTGGCGCCGGCCGACGGCAGCAGCGCCGCGCCGGCCTGTTGGCTGCGAGCCTGCGCCTGGCGCACGCGGGCCTCGGCGACCTTCAGGTCGGGGGAACCCTTGAGGGCCTCGTCGATCAGGGCGTTCAGCTGCGGGTCGTTATAGGCCGTCCACCAGTCCTGGCCGGGCCACACGGCCGTGGTCGGCGCGCCGAGCGAACGCGCGACGGCGTAGTCGGCGGCCGGCTTGACCCGGGCCGCGGGGCCGAGATCGGGCGCGCAAGCCGCAAGCAGGGTCAATACCGACACCGATCCGGCGATTCGGGCCGCGGAGGCCCGCCAGGACAGGCGGAACAAGGACATGACGACCCCGGAGAAATCTGTTATTGACCGTACCGTACGGTCAGTTATGCGTTCATTGCGCTGCAGCAAGCGCGATGTCAAGCGTAACGGGCCACCACCCCAGGTTGGACCATCGATGAATGTAGTGATCGCCAAGCCCCAGCGCGATGACAAGCGGGAGGCTATTCTGTCCATCGCCCGGCAGGTCTTCATGGAAGAGGGGTATGCGGCCGCGTCGATGTCGACCATCGCCACCCGCCTGGGCGGCTCCAAGGGCACGCTCTACAACTACTTCCGCTCCAAGGCCGAGCTGTTCGTCGCCGTCATCCAGCACCAGTGCGACCTGAGCCAGGAGGAGCTGTTCGACGTTCCCCACCCCGATCTGAGGACCTACCTCACCCAGTTGGCCGGCCGCTTCGCCCGGCTGATGTTGTCCGAAGACGTCCTGACCATGCACCGGATCGTGGTGGCCGAAGCCGTCCGCTTCCCCGAGATCGGCCGTGCGCTCTACGAGGCCGGCCCCAAGCGTGGCAAGGCCCGCATGATCGCCTATTTCGAGCAGGCCATCGCCGAGGGCCGTCTGAAACGCTGCGATTGCGGCCGCGCGGCCGAACAGGCGATGGAGTTGACCCTGGCCGGCCTCTACCGCCGCCGGCTGTGGAATGTCGGTCCCCCGCCGACCGAGGCGGAGATCGACGCCAACGTGCAGGCGGGCGTCGAGACCTTCATGGCGGCGTTCGGGGTCTAGACCTTTCCATCGGCAGGCTCTGACAGCCCCATCGCCTCCCGCGCGACGCCGATCCGCGCGACCTTGGCCTCGAAGACGCTCCAGTCGTCGTGTTGCGCGATCTGGTCCCAGATGGTCTCGATCTCGGGATAGAGCAGCTCCTCGGGCTCGCTGCCCGCGAAATAGGCGTGTTCCAGACGCTCCGGCCGGGCGGCCTGGTGTTCCGCCAGCTTGGTGCGGAAGGCGCTGAACGCCGGCCCTTCGTAGAGCGCGGCCCGGGGCCCCGACAACGCGCGCGCCTGCGACGCGGTCCCGCCGAACCAGTCGAAGAAGAACGGCTCCCAGCGCAGCGCTTCGCCGCCCTCGCCGATGGCGCGGAAGGCCAGGTTGGCCAGGGCGACGTCGGCCTGGCCCGACGCGCTCTGCAACCCGAGCCGCTCGATCATGGCCGCCGCCAGGGCGTCGCGGTAGGCGGCCGAAAAGCCGTTCAGGGCCTCGACCAGCAGGTCCGGGGATGCGATCGGCGCTAAGGCCCCGGCCAGTTGCTGCAGGTTCCAGAACACCGCCTCGGGCTGGCGCCCGAAGCTGTAGAGGCCGTGCTCGTCGAAATAGGCCGCCGTGAAGTTCGGGTCGTTGTACGGCAGGAACCGGTAGGGCCCGTAGTCGAAGCTCTCCCCGGTCATGTTCAGGTTGTCGGTGTTGAGCACCCCGTGCACGAATCCGGCTGCCATCCAACGGGCCGTCAGCCGTGCAGACCGCTGCACCACCACGCGCAACAGGCCGGCGGGCCCCTCCTGCGCCATGTCGGGATAGTAGGTTTGCAGCACATGCTCGGCCAGAGTGCGGATCAGGTCCGGCCGGTCGGCGAAGGCGTGGCGCTGGAAGCTGCCGAAGCGGATGTGGCTGAACGACAGACGGGTCAGCACCGCGCCGCGCGTCGGGCTCGGCTCGTCGTGCCGCATCAGGGCCTCGCCGGTCTCGATCAGCGAGAAGGCCCGCGAGGTGGGCACGCCCAGCGCCTCCAGCATCTCCGCCGCCAGCACCTCGCGCACTCCGCCCTTCAGCGTCAGTCGCCCGTCGGCCGTGCGCGAATAGGGCGTTTGGCCTGAACCCTTGGTGCCGAGGTCCAGCAGGCGGTCCGTGCCCGCCTCGCGCAGCTGCGCGAACAGGAAGCCGCGGCCGTCGCCGAGATCGGGGTTGTAGTGGCGGAACTGGTGACCGTGGTAGCGCATGGCCAGCGGCTGCGGCTGGTTGCCTGGCAGGGGCTCGAACAGCGCAAAGGCCGCGCGCCACTCCTGATCGTCCAGGCCGTCCAGCCCGACCGTGGCGGCTACGCGGTCGCTGCGGAAGCGGATGATCCGCTCGGGGAATTGGGCCGGCTTCACCGGATCTGCGAACTCGGGGCCAAGCGTGGCGTAAAGGGGGTCGGGACGGTAGGCGGACGAGACGGGCATGACTTGATCTAGACCATTTTCGGGACCGATGAAGGCCGGTTCGTGCTAGCCAATCGGTTGCAACAGTCCGGAAACCCGTCTTGGCCCGTCGTCCCACGCTCGAGTTCCTCAACACCGAAGCCGCCTCGGGCCTGATCCTGGGGGGCGCGGCGCTGGCGGCCCTGATCCTGGCCAATTCGCCCTGGTCGGACTCCTATTTCGGCTTCATCCACACGCCCTTCACCCTGCAGGTCGGCGCCTTCCACGAGACCGCGGAAGTGCTCGACTGGGTCAAGCAGGGGCTGATGGCGATCTTCTTTTTCGTCGTCGGCATGGAGATCAAGTTCGAGATCCTGAAGGGGGAGTTGGCCAACCCGCGCCGTCTGGCCATGCCGGCGCTGGCGGCGCTGGGCGGGATGGCGATGCCCGCCCTGATCTATCTGGCGTTCAACGCCGGGCAGCCCGGCGCGCGCGGCGGCTGGGCGGTGCCCACCGCCACCGACATCGCCTTCGCCCTGGGCGCCCTGGCGGCGGTTTCCAAGCGCCTGCCCGCATCCCTGCGCATATTCCTGCTGACCCTGGCCATCGCCGACGACCTGGGCGTCGTGGGCCTGATCGCGGTGCTGTTTTCCAGCAATCTGCATGTGTGGCCCCTGGCGGGCGCGGGCCTGGCGCTGGCCGGGATGGCGGGGCTAGGCCGCTGGCGCTCGGCGCCCTTCCTGTTCTACGCCGCCGGTTTCGCCCTGGCCTGGGCCTTCACGCTGAAGTCCGGCATGTCCACCTCCGTGACCGGCGTGCTGGCCGCCCTCACCGTGCCGATCGGTCCGCGCCGGCGCGGCCAGGACAGCGTGCTGCGCCATTTCATGGACAGCCTGCATCCCTATGTCGCCTTCGGCATCCTGCCCCTGTTCGCCTTCGTCGCCGCCGGCTTCTCGTTCAGCGGCATATCGGGCCACCTGCTGGCCCCGATCACGCTGGGGGTCCTGCTGGGCCTGTTCCTGGGCAAGCAGATCGGGGTGTTCGGCGCGGTCCTGATCGCCGTCCTGGCCGGCTTCGGGCGCAAGCCGACGGGCGCCACCTGGCTGGAGCTGTACGGCGTGTCGCTGCTGTGCGGCGTCGGCTTCACCATGAGCCTGTTCATTGCCGCCCTCGCCTTCCCCGACGTCGACGTCGACCACCAGAACCAGGTGCGGCTGGGGGTGGTGCTGGCCTCGATCCTGTCGGCCAGCTTGGGCATGATGGTGCTGGCCTGGGCCGGCGGCCTGCGCGCCAAGCGCGAGGCGGCCGGCCTCTAGGGGTCTTCGCCGGCCAGGCCGACGCCGATCCCGAGCGCCTCCTCGATCCGCGCCAGGGTCCTGACCGTGGTCTTCGGCGGCAGGACGTCGGGGGCGAACCAGCCCGTGCGCAGGATCTCGCCCTGGTTGGCGGCCGCGCACGGCTCCCACCCGCCCGCCCGGTAGAGCGCCACATGATCGCCGCGGAATTCTTCGCCGGTGGTCAGCGACACCAGCCGCGCCGGCTCCGTCAGGCGCACCCCGCCTTCCTCCTGCAACTCGCGGGCCAGGGCCTCCTGGGCGCCCTCGCCGGGATCGACCCCGCCGCCCGGCAGATGCCAGCCGTGCAGATAGGTGTGCTCCACCAGGAGCACGCGGCCGTCGTGGTCCGTGACCACCCCGCGCACGCCGAGGGTCACGCTCCGCCGCAAGCGCAAGCTCGCGCGGATCAGGGGTTTAACGAACGGCCATAGACGGCGACGCCACACCATGGCCCGGTATAGCGCCCCCGGCGGCCGCCCGATACGCGCCTTGCGCCCGTGTCCGGCTCCGGCTAGAGCGGCTGCAGCATTTTACGGAGACCCGCCATGGTCGCGATCGGTGTGATCCTTCTGTTCGTCGTCGCCTTCGGCGCCCTGAACTATTTCGAATTCGGCCGTTTCGACTAGGGCCGCAGCCATGTCCGCCGCGCGCGGAACAGCCCTGGTCACGGGCGCCGCCCGGCGGATCGGCCGCGCCCTGGCCTTGGCGGTCGCCGAGGCCGGGTTCGACGTCGCCATCCATCACCTCCAGTCGCACGAAGACGCCGAAAGCCTGGCCGGCGAGATCGCCGCCCTGGGCCGCCGCCCGCATGTGCTGACGGCCGACCTGTCACAGGAGGCGGAAACCCGCGCCCTGGTCGGCCAGGCGGCGCGCGCGCTCGGCCCCGTCACCTTGCTGATCAACAACGCCTCGGTGTTCGAGGACGACCGCATCGAGACCTTCGACGCCGAGGGCTGGCGCAGCCATATGGAGGTCAACCTGCACGCGCCGCTGATGCTGGCGCAGACCTTCGCCGCCGCGCTGCCGCAGGATCGCCGGGGCCTGATCATCAACCTACTGGACCAGCGGGTGTGGAATCCCAATCCGCAGTTCTTCACCTACAGCCTCAGCAAGGCCGCGCTGTGGACCGCCACGCGCACCCTGGCCCAGGCCCTGGCGCCGCGCATCCGGGTCAACGGCATCGGGCCGGGCCCCACCCTGCCCTCGGTCCACCAGAGCGCCGAGATGTTCCAGGCCGAGGCGGCCAATGTGCTGCTGGAGCGGCGCGCCGAGCCGGCCGATATCGTGGCCGCGGCCCTCTATCTGATTGACGCCGGATCGGTCACCGGCCAGATGATCGCCGTGGACGGCGGCCAGCATCTGTCCTGGCGCACCCCGGACATCGTGCATCCGTAAGGCCCACCATGAACAAGCAGCCCTTCCTCTCATCGCTGGCCCAGTTGGCGGGCGCCAAGGTCTTCGTGCGCGACATCCCCGTGCAGGCGGAGATCGGCCTCTACTCTCATGAGTACGGCCGCAGCCAGCCCTTGACGGTCGACGTGGAGCTGGAGGTGGTCCCTTCCGCGTCCGAACAGGTGGGCGACATCGTCAACTACGAGAACATCGTCGCCTGGACCCGTGACGTGGCTGCGGCGGGCCACATCAAGCTGGTGGAGACCTTCGCCGAGCAGGTGGCCCTGGCCTGCATGCGCGATTCGCGCGTGCTCAGCGCCCGGGTCCGGGTCGAGAAACCCGAGGCCCTGGCCCCCGCCATCGCCGGGGTCGAAGTGCTGCTGCGCCGGGGCTAGTTGCCCGAGACCGGGTTTGGCCGCACCATCGCGCCCGATGACCGCCTACGGCCCCGACCAGCTCAATCCCTATTACGAAGACCGCACCCTGCCGGCGGTGGTCTACGGCCTGTATCTGATCGGGCTGGTCAACGGCCTGACCATCCTGATCGGGCTGCTGATCGCCTATGCCAATCGCGACGGCGCCGGGCCCCGCGCGCAAAGCCACTACGTCTTCCAGATCCGCAGCTTCTGGACCGCCATCGGCTGGTGGATCATCGGCGTGGTGTTGCTCCTGTGGGGCATCCCCCTGTCCCTGATCCTGATCGGCGTGCCCCTGGTGATCCTCGGCGGCCTTATCCTGGCCCTGGTCCACATCTGGTTCGGCCTGCGCTGCGTCCTGGGCCTGGTCCACCTGTGGCGCGGCGAAGCCTATCCCCGACCCCGGACCTGGCTCGTTTGACCCGCCGCCCTTGGACGAAGGTCGGCCCGCCCGAGGGATCGAACACCCCGCTTCCGGCGTTGTTCTCGCCTGACAATAGGGACAGTTGATGAGCGCGACGGACCTGCCGGCCCCGGACGATCCGTCCGACGTCAAACAGCCCACCAAACCGCCCTTGCTCAGCGTCCTCGGACCGGGCCTGATCACCGGCGCCTCCGACGACGATCCCAGCGGTATCGCCACCTATTCCCAGGCCGGCGCCCAGTTCGGCTACCAGCTGGGATGGACCCTGCTGTTCAGCTGGCCGCTGATGTGCGCCATCCAGGAGATCAGCGCCCGGGTCGGCCGCGTCACCGGACGCGGCATCGCCGGCAACCTGAAGCAGCACTATCCCATCCCGATCCTGTATTTCCTGGTCACCCTGCTGCTGGCGGCCAACATCATCAACCTCGGCGCGGACCTCGGCGCCATGGCCGCGGCGCTGAAGTTGGTGATCGGCGGACCGGAGGTTCTCTATGTGGTCGCCTTCGGCGTGGTCTCGGCCCTGCTGCAGATCTTCGCCCGTTACTCGCGCTACGTCTCGGTGCTGAAGTGGCTGACCGTCTCGCTGTTTGCCTATGTGGGCGTGGCCATGGTGGTGCATGTGCCCTGGGGCGAAGTGCTGCGCAGCCTGGTCCTGCCCAAGATTCAGTTCAAGGCGGCCTATCTCACCGTGGTGGTGGCGGTCCTGGGCACCACCATCAGCCCCTACCTGTTCTTCTGGCAGGCCGAGGAAGAGGTCGAGGAAACCAAGGAGCGCGACGGCGCCAAGCCGCTGGAACGCGCGCCCGAACAGGCCAAGGCGGAGTTCAGCCGCATCCGCTGGGATACCTATGTCGGCATGGGCCTGTCCAACCTGGTGGCGCTGTTCATCATCGTCACCACCGCCGCGACGCTCAACGCCCACGGGGTGACCAATATCCAGACCTCGGCCCAGGCGGCGGAGGCGCTGCGCCCCATCGCCGGCCCGCTGGTGTTCGTGGTGTTCGCCCTCGGGGTGGTGGGCACGGGGCTGCTGGCGGTGCCGGTGCTGGCCGGCTCGGCGGCCTACGCCGTCGGCGAGGCGTTCGGCTGGCACGTGGGCCTGGCGCGCAAGGCGCACCGGGCCAAGGCCTTCTACGGCACCCTGGCGGCGGCCGTGGCCGCCGGGATGATCATGAACTTCACCCCGATCGACCCGATCAAGGCCCTGTTCTGGAGCGCGGTGATCAACGGCGTGGTCGCGGTGCCGATCATGGCGGTGATGATGATCGTCGTCACCCGCAAGGCGACCATGGGCGACTATGTCGCCTCGCTGCCCCTGCAATTCTTCGGCTGGACCGCGACCGCGGTGATGGCCGCGGCGGCAGTGGCGATGCTGGTGGTGTAGAACATCCATCATCTCCGTCATGCTGAACGTGTTTCAGCAT
>JAQGII010000358.1 GCA_028291305.1 Caulobacteraceae bacterium | reverse complement strand
CATCACCATCAAGGCGCAGACCGTGCGGCTGGAATACCGCGCCGACGACGGCCAGGACTATGTGCTCAACCTGATGGACACCCCCGGCCACGTCGACTTCGCCTACGAGGTCAGCCGCTCGCTGGCCGCCTGCGAAGGCTCGATCCTGGTGGTGGACGCCTCCCAGGGCGTGGAGGCCCAGACCCTCGCCAACGTCTACCAGGCCATCGACAACAACCACGAGATCGTCCCCGTCCTGAACAAGGTCGATCTGCCCGCCGCCGAGCCCGACCGGGTGCGCGCCCAGATTGAGGACGTGATCGGCATCGACGCCTCGGACGCCGTGTTGGCCTCGGCCAAGACCGGTCTCGGCATCCACGAGGTGCTGCAAGCCATCGTCACCCGCCTGCCGCCGCCCAAGGGCGACGAGACCAAGCCGCTCAAGGCCCTGCTGGTCGACGCCTGGTACGACGCCTACCTCGGCGTGGTGGTGCTGGTGCGGGTGTTCGACGGGCGGCTGAAGGTCGGCCAGAAGATCAAGATGATGCAGACCGGCGCGACCTACACCGCCGAGCGGCTGGGCGTGTTCGAGCCCAAGGCGACCATGGTCGACAGCCTGGGCCCCGGCGAGATCGGCTTCCTGTCCGGCTCGATCAAGGAAGTGGCCGACGCCGCGGTCGGCGCCACCATCACCGACGAGCGCAAGCCCACCGAAGAGCCCCTCAAGGGGTTCAAGGACGTGCAGCCGGTGGTGTTCTGCGGCCTGTTCCCGGTGGACGCCGCCGACTTCGAGGACCTGCGCGCCGCCGTCGGCCGCCTGCGCCTGAACGACGCCTCGTTCAGCTACGAGATGGAGACCTCGGCCGCCCTCGGGTTCGGCTTCCGTTGCGGCTTCCTCGGCCTGCTGCACCTGGAGATCATCCAGGAGCGGCTGAGCCGCGAGTTCGACCTCGACCTGATCGCCACGGCGCCGTCGGTGGTCTACCACCTGAACCTGCGCGACGGCTCGACGATCGAGCTGCACAACCCCGCCGACATGCCCGACCCGATGCAGATCGAAAGCATCGAGGAGCCGTGGATCAAGGCCACCATCCTCACCCCCGACGACTACCTCGGGGCGGTGATCAAGCTGTGCCAGGACCGCCGCGGGGTGCAGCGCGAGCTCAGCTACGTCGGCAACCGCGCCATGATCATCTACGACCTGCCGCTCAACGAGGTGGTGTTCGACTTCTACGACCGGCTGAAATCGATCTCCAAGGGCTACGCCTCGTTCGACTACCAGATCGAAGACTACCGCGCCGGCGACCTGGTCAAGATGTCGATCCTGGTCAACGCCGAACCGGTGGACGCCCTGTCGATGCTGGTCCATCGCGACCGGGCCGAGGGCCGCGGCCGCTCGATGGTCGAGAAGATGAAGGACCTGATCCCCCAGCACCTGTTCGTCATCCCAATCCAGGCGGCCATCGGCGGCAAGATCATCGCCCGCGAGACGGTGCGCGCCCTGCGCAAGGACGTCACCGCCAAATGCTACGGCGGCGACGCCAGCCGCAAACGCAAACTGCTCGACAAGCAGAAGGCCGGGAAGAAGAAGATGCGCCAGTTCGGCAAGGTCGAGATCCCGCAGGAAGCCTTCATCGCCGCCCTGAAAATGGACGAGGACTAGGTGGCCGGTTGGCGGCCGCTTGGCGTCTGCCTCGCCGCGGCCCTGGCGTTGGCCGCCTGTTCGCCTGAACCAGCCTCCGACAGCGGCGCTGCGTCATCCCAGCCCGCCGATCTGTCCTGGTACTTGGAGCCCGCCTTCAAGGCCGCGTTCGGCGGCTCTCCGCCCGTCGCCCGCGAGGTCGAGCGGCAGGACGGCAAGGCGACGGTGCAATATTCGCCGAACATGCTCGTCGATCTCGGCGGCGACCGAGTGGCGCTCGTCTCCACGGGCGCGCTCGAGGGCTGCCAGGACTGCGGCGGCGCGGTCGCCATCCACTACCTGCAGCGATCGGGCGGTGAATTCCATGTTGTGGGCCAGTGGCTCGACCTGCGCCCCAGGGCGTCGGTCGGCGCCCTGCCGGAGGCGCACGTCCGCACCGACCTCTTCGCCCGTCCCGCCCTACAGATCGAGCTCCCCGACCGCAACCAGGGTTGCGAAACCGCCTCGGCCAGCCTGTTCGAACTGGAACCCGGGGGCCCGATCCTGCGCGCCAGGGACATCGTCACCGCCCGGTCGAACATCGCCATGGGCGCCGTGCGGGTCGGCCCGATGATCGACGACTACGGCAACATCCTGCCCGACGTGAAGGGCGAGCGTTTCCGGGTGGCCTACAGGGGGACGTTGCCGGGAGAGGTCATTTACGCACCGGGAAAGCCCCAGGGCGTCTGGACGCCGCAGGGGGAGTTCAAGTTGCCGGAGTGCTGATCGAGCTGGAGCGGGATTCCGCTGCGGAGCCGCAGGCCGCTTCGCGACACATTGGCCGCCACCTGAGCAGGCCTCCGCCCTAGGCCCAAGGCCTGGGGTGGCCATTCCAGTTTGCCTTCAAGCGGCCGCCGCCCGGTCGAACCGCTCTCGCGCCGCGTCTATCTCGGCCATGTTGGCTTGGGCCCATTCGCCCAGGGCGCCCACCGGGGCCAGCAGTGCGCGCCCGAGCGGCGTCAGCTCGTAGTCCACCCGCGGCGGCACTGTGGGGGTGACCGTGCGCGTGACCATGCCGTCGCGCTCCAGGCCCTTGAGGGTCAAGGTCAGCATCCGCTGCGAGATGCCGTCAACCATGCGCTTGATCTCGTTGAAGCGCCGCGGCCCGCCCCCCAGCAGCATGACGATCAGCACGCTCCACTTGTCGCCGACGCGGGCCAACACCTGGCTCACCTTGCGGCAGTTCACGTGGGAGAGCTGATGCTCGGCAATGGTTACCTCCATGTGCCTCGGTCCCAAAAATGTGCCTCCTTGTGCGTCGCGACAGCAGTCACGAATATAGGCCTAGTAACAAATATATACCACATGGTGACCTAATGAAACTCCTGCAGATCGACTCCAGCATCCTGGGCGAAAACTCCGTCAGCCGGTCGGTGACCGCCGCCGCGGTGGACCAGTTGCAAAAGGCCCATCCGGGCATCGAGGTGACCTACCGCGACCTCGTGGCCGATCCCCTGCCCCATCTGACCCTGCCGGCGCTGGGCGACAGCACGGTGGTGGACGAATTCCTGGCCTCCGACATCGTGGTGATCGGCGCGCCGATGTACAACTTCACCCTGTCCAGCCAGCTGAAGGCCTGGATCGACCGCATCCTGATCGCGGGCAAGACCTTCGCCTACGATCCCGAGGGGGCCAAGGGTCTGGCGGGCGACAAGCGTGTCATCGTCGCCATCGCCCGCGGGGGCTTCTACGGCATGGAAAGCCCGGCCGCCCAAGCCGAACATCTGGAGACCTATCTGCTGACCGTGTTCGGCTTCATCGGCATCAAGCCGGAGATCATCATCGCCGAAGGCATCGCGATCGGCCCCGAACAGCGCCAGACGGCCCTGACCACCGCTCTGGCCCACGCCGGCCAACTGCAGGCGGCCTGAAAACATACGTCTTGAACAAACCGTCCGGCCCGCCATATCTCGGTGGCGGGCCGGGCCCCTCTGGCGATCGTAGCGAGCGCAATCCGCGCCACGCGGTCGCGATGTCGGACCGCATCGGGTGCGCTCGATGCCTAGACTGGGTCCATTCCAGAGCGAAGCGAGCGGCGCGCCCTCCTGATGTGAGAGGCAACGAAACGCTATGAACCGCACCAAGACCTTTATGCTGCTGGCGGCCCTGACCGCCCTCTTCGTCGGCGTCGGCTATATGGTCGGCGGGCCGGCGGGCATGGCCGTCGCCTTCGTGCTGGCAGCGGGCATGAACCTGTTCTCCTACTGGAACGCCGACAAGATCGTGCTGGCCATGTACCGGGCCCAGCCCGTGGACGAGGGCGACTCCGATCCCCTGATCGCCAACTTCGTCGCCGACGTCTACGCCCTGGCCGACGGGGCCGGGCTGCCGCGCCCGCGGGTGCATATCGTCGACTCCGACCAGCCCAACGCCTTCGCCACCGGGCGCGACCCGGCGCACGCCGCCGTCTGCGCCAACACCGGCCTGCTGCGCATGCTGACCCGCGCAGAGATCCGCGGCGTGATGGCTCACGAGCTGGCCCATGTGAAGAACCGCGACACCCTGACCATGACCATCACGGCCACCATCGCCGGGGCCATCTCGGCCCTCGCCAACGTTGCCATGTTCGCCGGCATGTTCGGCGGCAGGCGCGAGGAGGACGACCGCGGCGGCCTGATCGGGACCCTGGCGGTGGCCATGCTGGCCCCGTTCGCCGCCGCCCTGGTGCAGATGGGCGTGAGCCGCTCGCGCGAATACGAGGCCGACCGGGTGGGCGCCGAATTGTGCGGCGATCCCCAGGCCCTGGCTTCGGCCCTGCGCAAGATCGAGGGCTATGCCCGGGGCACGCTCAACGTCGGCGCCGAGCAGCATCCGGCCACCGCCCACATGTTCATCATCAACCCCCTGTCGGGCGGGCGGATCACCGACAGCCTGTTCTCCACCCATCCGTCGACCGAGAACCGGGTGGAGGCGCTGATGCGGATGAGCGGGCGGCCCTGGGTCGAACCGGCCGGGCGGCCCTATACGGCCGTGCCGGCGACGCAGGCGGTCCGCAGGGGCCCGTGGGGGTAGGCGTCCAGGAGGACGGGATGCTGGCGCTTAGGCTCCTTCCGACAGCACCCCGGCGTCCGCGCCGTGCGCCGTCGCCGGCAGGGCGTGCTCGGCCTTGGGCGCGGTGGTCAGCTTGCTATGCGCGATCCGCTCCCAGAGCAGCGCCCCGCTCCAGCAGACCAGGGCCCAGGCCGAGCCGACACACCAGCCGGCCAGCACATCGGTGGGCCAGTGCACGCCGAGGTAGACGCGGCTGAAGCCCACGATCAGCGCCAGGATCACCGCGGCGCTCAGGGCATAGATGCGCACCCGCCGGCGCCCCGCGAAGTGGGCGATCAGGGCGCCCAGGGTCAGGTAGACCGTGGCGCTGAGGGTAGCGTGGCCCGAGGGAAAGCTGGCGTTGACCGCCGGCGCCAGGTGCAGGACCAACGGCGGCCGGTCGCGCTGGAAGACATCCTTGAGCAGAGCGGTCAGCAGCATGCCGCCCACGGAGGCCACCAGCAGCACGCTGGCCTCGCGGACGCGGCGCAGGGACGCGATCAGGCCGAACACCAGCAGGACGATGATCGACAGCACGGTGATGGAGCCGAGCGAGGTGACGTCGGTCGCCGCTGTGGTCAGCCACCAAGGGCCGATCGGGGTTTGCGGATGGCCGGGTACGCGCAGGGCGTAGAGGATGGCGGTGTCGAAGGCGTGGGTGCCGCCCTCGCCCACTTCGTCGGCGATGGCGCGGAAGCTCAGCAAAAGGGCGCCGAGGGCGAGGACCGCCAGGATCGGGCCGATCTCGCGCCGCGCTAGAGCCAGGACGCCAGGCGTTCTGTGTTTGATGAAGTCCAAACTTTGCATCGTTGGATAGTCCGCGATATCGACGGTTGGTTCCACTCCGGAACCGAGGGCCAGCCCGGCGGTTGCATCTATCCGCCGGAAACCTCGACCCACGCCATGGGAAGGCGCCTTCGTGGAACCCTTTCGGTCGACGCAACGTTTGGTGGATAGGTCGGGTTTCCGACTTATCCGGAGTATCGGAGGGGGCGTGGTCTGCAACCCAAGAGGCTGGCGCGCACCCGGGCGTTGTAGGCCATGAACGTCCGTCGGCATGGCGAGCCCGTCCGCGTATTGCTTGTCGAGGACGAAGCGCTGATCGCCCTGATGCTGGAAGACATGCTCGAGGGGATGGACTGCGCGGTCACGGCCCTGGCCCCCCGTGTGCCGCTGGGCGTCAGCCTGGCCGAAAGCGGCGACTTCGACCTGGCCCTGCTGGACGTCAACGTGGCCGGCGAGAACGTCGAGCCGGTGGCCGATATCCTGGCCGAACGCGGCATCCCCTACATTTTCGCGACAGGCTACGGCGAGGCGGGCGTGCCCCTGCGCCACCGCGAACGGCCGGTGGTGGCCAAGCCGTTCCGCGCCGAACAGCTGCACAGCGCGATCAAGAAGGCCCTGGCCTAGGTCCTCCTCCCCGTTGGGGAGAAGGCTCGGCTAGTGTGCGCCGCTGGCGCCCCGCACGGGGCCCTGCGGCTTGGGCGCGAACCAGATGGCCGCCACCGACAGCGTCATCAGCGCCGAGATCAGCAGGAAGACGTGGTTGGTGGCCACCATCACCGCCTGGCTCTGCACGACCTGTTCGATCATGCCCAGAGCCTGGCCGCGCGAGAGGCCGCTGCTGGTCATCTTGTCGACCAGTCCCTCGGCCCCGTTCAGGCGGCCGGCCATGGCGGTGCGGCCGACGTCCGTGGCATTGGTCCAGGCCGTGGTGGTCAGCGATGTGGCGAAGGCGCCGGCGGTGGTCCGCACGAAGTTCAGCAGGCCCGCGCCGGAGGCCAGCTCGCGGGGCTCCAGCGCCGCCATCGCCAGCGTCATCAGCGGGATGAAGAAGAAGGGCATGGCCAGGCCCTGGGCCAGCTGCGGCAGGATCAGCTGGTGGAAGGACAGGCCCTGGGTGAAAGTCGAGCGCCAGAACATCACCATCGCCATCCACAGGATGCCGAACGTGACTAGGCGGCGGGGATCGACCTTGGTGACCAGCCCCGCCACGATGGGCGCCGCGATCACGGCGAGCGCGCCGTTGAAGCCGGTGACATAGCCCGCCCAGGTGGCGGTGTAGCCCTGGTTGGTCTGCAGCCACAGCGGGATCAGCACGATCGAGGCGAACATCCCCGCGAAGGCCAGGGTCATGGCGAAGCAGGCCATGGTGAAGCCCCGGTGCCTGAACACCCTCAGATCGACGATCGGATGCTCCTCGGTCAGCTCCCAGATCAGGAAGGAGACGAAGCCGACCACGGCGGTCACCGCCAATCCGACGATGATGGGCGAGTTGAACCAGTCCAGCTCCTCGCCCTTGTCCAACATGATCTGCATGGCGCCGACCCAGATGATCAGCAGGCCCAGGCCGACGAAGTCGACCGGCAGGCGTTGGGTGACGTCCTTGAACGGCAGCGTCCGCAAGGCCAGCAGCACCAGCAGGGCGGCGACGGGGACGTTGATGAAGAACACCCAGGACCAGCCGAAGGTGTCGGAAATGGAGCCCCCCAGCACCGGGCCCATGATGGGCGCCACCAGGGTGGTCATGGCCCATAGGCCCATGGTCTGGGCCCTGAACTTCAGCGGCACGATGCGCTGCAGCAGGGTCTGCGACAGGGGCATCATCGGGCCGCCGGAGAGGCCTTGCATGATCCGGAACACGACCAGCGAGCCCAACGACGGGGCGATCCCGCACAGAAAGGAACACAGGCCGAACATGCCGATGGCGACGACGAACACCCGCGCCGCGCCGAACCGGCTGGCCAGCCAGCCGGTCAGGGGCACGGTGATGGCTTCGGCCACCGCGTAGGAGGTGATCACCCAGGTGCCTTCCTGGGGCGACACGGCCAGGCCGCCGGCGATGTTCGGCACCGAGACGTTGGCGATGGTCATGTCCAGCACGACCATGAAGTTGGCGAAGGCCAGTGTGGCCACCGCCAGCACCATCGGCAGGCCGGTCAGCTCGATGTTGGCGTCCTGGGGAGGAGCGCCGGCGGCGGGGCGGGCCATGACGGCCTCCTTAAGCGGGACTCAGGGCGCGCGTGGCTTAGTGTTCGAGCTTCTGCGCCGGGCGCGAAACGTCGAGCTTGGCCTTCATCGACAGGCCCACGCGCAGGGGATGGTCGACCAGTTCCTGCGGGTCCAGCTTGATGCGCACGGGCAGGCGCTGGACCACCTTGATCCAGTTGC
>JAQGII010000330.1 GCA_028291305.1 Caulobacteraceae bacterium | reverse complement strand
GGAGGGTTTCGCCTTCTGGAACAAGGTGTCCTCGATCGGCTACGCGATCACCCTGGTGGGCGTGGGCGTCTTCCTGGTCGTCCTGATCGACGCCATGGTCTTCCGCCGCAAGGCCGAGGCCAACCCCTGGGGCGAAGGCGCCACGACGCTGGAATGGACCCTGTCGTCGCCGCCGCCGTTCCACCAGTTCAGCGAACTGCCGGTGATCGAGGCCGACTCCCACTGAACGGGCAGGACTGACATCCAGGGGGCGCGGCGGCCGGACAGGGTCCGGCGGCCGCGTCCCGTCTTCTATTTTGCCGGGCGCGCCCCCGCGGGGGCGCTGTCTGCTATGATGCGTTTGTGAGTGAGATGACCGACACCGCCGCCGCTTCGACCTCCACTGCGCCGGTCTCCGCCGTTCCGGCCCGCTGGAACGACTACATCGCGCTGCTCAAGCCGCGGGTGATGTCGCTGGTGGTGTTCACCGCCCTGACGGGCCTGGTCTGCGCCCGCGCCTCGATGAACCCGACCCTGGCGCTGGTGGCGGTGCTGTGCATCGCCGTGGGCGCCGGCGCCTCGGGCTCCCTGAACATGTGGTACGACGCCGACATCGACGGCCTGATGCGCCGCACGCGCGGCCGGCCGATCCCGATGGGTCGGGTGCAGTCGGCCGACGCCCTGGGCCTGGGCGTGACGCTGTCGCTGTTCTCGGTGATGCTGATGGGCATGGCCGCCAACTGGTTGGCCGCTGGCCTGCTGGCCTTCACCATTCTGTTCTACGCCGTGGTCTACACCATGTGGCTGAAGCGCTGGACGCCGCAGAACATCGTGATCGGCGGCGCCGCCGGCGCCCTGCCGCCGGTGATCGGCTGGGCCGCGGCGACGGGGACCATGCCGCTCAACGCCTGGCTGCTGTTCGCCATCATCTTCCTGTGGACGCCGCCTCACTCCTGGGCGCTGGCCCTGTACACCACGGGCGACTACGCCAAGGCCGGCGTGCCGATGATGCCGGTGGCTAAGGGCGCGGCCTCCACCCGCAAGCAGATCCTGCTCTATTCGCTGGTCTTCACCCCGGTGGCCATCGCGCCCGCGTTCACGGGCCTGGGCGGTCCGCTCTATCTGACGGTTTCGGCCGCCGGGGGCGCGCTGTTCCTGCTGCTGGCCTGGCGCGTCTTCCGCAGCAGGGCAGGGGACGACGTCAACGGCGCCGAGAAGGGCCTGTACGGCGTGAAGGCCGGATCGAAGGATGCGCGCAACCTGTTCGCCTTCTCGATCCTGTACCTGACCCTGCTGTTTGCCTCGCTGCTGGTCGAGCGGGCGATCGGGCTCGAGCCGCTGGATGTCGCGGGGATGATCGGCCGATGAAACAGCCTAACGCCTTCAACGAAAGCGACGAGGCGGCCAAGGCCCGTCGCAAGCGCAGCTTGGCCCTGGGCATCGGACTGGCCGTGTTCGTCGTGATCATCTTCGTCGTCACGCTCGTCAAGCTGCAAGGTCACGTCCTTGACCAGCACTTCTGAGAAACAGCGCAAGAGCGCCCGCTTCACCGGGCTGGTCAGCGCCGCGGTGGCGCTGGGCATGGTCGGCGCGGCGTTCGCCGCGGTGCCGCTGTACAAGCGTTTCTGCCAGGCGACCGGTTACGATGGCACGGTGCGCCAGGCCCAGGCCAAACCGACCAAGGTGCTGGACCGCACCCTGGTGATTCGCTTCGACACCAACGTCCGGGGCCTGGACTGGGACTTCAAGGCCGACCAGCTCAGCCAGACGGTGAAGATCGGCCAGACGGGTCTGGCCTTCTTCCATGTGACCAACCGCTCGGACAAGCCGGTCACCGGCCACGCCGCCTACAACGTCGCCCCCGAAGCGGCCGGGCGCCATTTCCAGAAGCTGGAGTGCTTCTGCTTCACCGACCAGACGCTCCAGCCGGGGCAAAGCATGGATTTCCCTGTCGTTTATTTCGTCGATCCGTCCTACGTGACCGATGCCGACGCCAAGGACGGCCAGGAAATCACCCTGTCCTATACCTTCTTCCCTATCTCCGGCCCTCCGCCGCAGCCCAAGAGCGCGCAGGCTTCGCCCACAAAGGCGACCTCGGCCCTTGGCGCGGACGCGCGGGCGGCGTTATAGGCATGCGCAACAGCACGACGCGGCTCATGCCGCACTCGATTTGAGGGGTTTGCGGATCGATGTCCCAAGCAGGCGTTAAGCACGACTACCACCTGGTGAACCCCAGCCCCTGGCCGCTGGTCGGGTCGCTATTCGCCGTCGTCATGGCGGTGGGCGGGATCGCCTGGATGAAGGGCATCTTCGGACTGGAGAAGCACACCCTGTGGCTGTTCCTCCTCGGCCTTGCCGGCATCCTCTACACCATGCTCGGCTGGTGGATGGAGGTGGTCAAGGAAGCCAATGCCGGGGACCACACCCCCGTGGTCTCCATCGGCCTGCGCTACGGCATGATCCTGTTCATCGTCTCCGAAGTGATGTTCTTCGTGGCCTGGTTCTGGATCTTCTTCGAGATGGCCCTGTTCCACGGTCACCGCACCGTCTCGGGCATTGAGGAAGTGCGCGCCGCCTGGGCCACCTGGCCGCCCAAGGGCGTCGAGACCGTCTCGCCCTGGCACCTGCCGCTGGTCAACACCCTGACCCTGCTGCTGTCGGGCACCACCGTCACCTGGGCGCACCACGCCCTGCAGGTCGGCGACCGCAAGGGGGCCAAGCTCGGCCTGCTGCTGACCGTGATCCTCGGCCTGCTGTTCACCTCGATCCAGGCCTACGAATATAGCCACATCGTCTCCGAGAAGCTGTTCTTCTCGCCCGAGGCGTCGGCCGCCGGCCTCTACGGCTCGGCCTTCTTCATGGCCACCGGCTTCCACGGCTTCCACGTCATCATCGGCACCATCTTCCTGGCCATCTGCCTGCTGCGCCTGATCAACGGCGCCTTCACGCCCAAACAGCATTTCGGCTTCGAGGCGGCCGCCTGGTACTGGCACTTCGTCGATGTGGTCTGGCTGTTCCTGTTCGCCTTCATCTACGTCATCTTCGGCCGATGAGATGAGCGCAGGCGTCAATCCGGTTCTCGCCGGCATCGCCTGCCGCTGTCCCAATTGCGGTGAGGGGCCCCTGTTCTCGGGTTTCCTCACCGTCACCGACCGCTGCGATTCCTGCGGCCTGGACCTGCGGGCCGCCGACAGCGGCGACGGGCCGGCCGTGTTCATCATCCTGATCGTCGGCGTGCTGATGGGCTTCTCGGCCCTGGTCGCCGAGGTCGCTTTCCATCCGCCGGTGTGGCTGCACCTGGTCGTGTGGCTGCCGCTGACCCTGATCCTGTGCCTGGCGCTGCTGCGCCCGTTCAAGGGCGTGATGCTGGCCATGCAGTTCCACAACAAGGCGTCCGAGGCCGGAAGACGCGATGTCTGAACCGCACACCCCCGCCTCGCCGTGGGGGAGCCGGGAGCCGCCGGGTCTCTCGTTCAACCGCCCGCGCGTGATCTCCAGCCTGCTGGCCCTGATCGGATTCTGCATCCTGATCGGTCTGGGCGTGTGGCAACTGCAGCGGCTCAAGTGGAAGGAAGACCTGCTGGCGCGCATCGCCGCGCTGCGCACGGCGCCCGCGAGGCCGCTGGAGACGGTGCTGAGCGCCGGCGGCGACCTGGACTATGTGCGCGCCGTCGTCTCCTGCCCGGACCTGGAGCGTCGGCCGACGCTGCGCCTGTTCTCCGTGCGCGACGGTTCGGCCGGCTATCGCCTGGTCACGGTCTGTCCGGTGTCGGCCGGGGCGACCTCCAGCATCCTGGTGGACCGCGGCTTCACCACTCTGGAGCAGGCCGCGGCGGCCGGGCAACCGGGCCGCGCCGCCCTGCCGGGCCCGATCGTCGGGGTGCTGCGCCGAGGCGACAAGCCGACCTTTGTCACGCCGGCCAACCAGATCAGCCAGAACCTCTGGTACTCGCGCGACGTGCTCGCCATGGCGAAGACGCTCGGCGCCGCGCGGCCGGCGCCGGTGTTCCTGATGCTGGAGAGCCCCGCGCCGCCGGCGGGCGGACCGACGCCCGCGCCCGTGCCGATCGACATCCCCAACCGCCATCTGGAATATGCGATCACCTGGTTCGGACTTGCCGCGGCCTTGGTCGGCGTCTATGTCGCCATGCTCTTCCGAAGGCGGCCAGACTAACATGCGCTATGTCTCAACCCGGGGCGAAGCTCCGGCGATCGGCTTTTGGGATGCGGTCCTGGCGGGCCTGGCGCCCGACGGCGGCCTCTATGTCCCCCAGGCGTGGCCACGCTTCACGCCGCAAGAGATCGCGGCTTTCGCCGGCAAGCCCTATGCCGAGGTCGCCGCCGCGGTGATCGGCAAGTTCGCCGGCGACGATATCGGCCACGACGAACTGCTGGCGATGACGCGCGAGGCCTACGCCACCTTCACCCATCCCAGCGTTACGCCGATCAAGGAACTCTACCCGAACCTGTTCCTGCTGGAGCTATTCCACGGGCCGACCCTGGCCTTCAAGGACGTGGCCATGCAGATCCTGGCCCGGCTCTACGACAAGGCGCTGAAGGCGCAGGAGCGCCATCTGACCATCGTCGCGGCCACGTCGGGCGATACCGGCGGAGCGGCGGTCGAAGCGTTCCGCGGGGCGTCCAACGCCCGCATCCTGATCCTCTTCCCCGAGGGCCGCATCTCGGAAGTGCAGCGCCGCTTCATGACCACCACCGGCGAGGTCAATGTCGCGAATGTGGCGGTGCAGGGCTCGTTCGACGACTGCCAGGCCATCGTCAAGGACATGTTCCAGGACAAGACCCTGCGCCAGGCGGTCGACCTGTCGGGGGTCAACTCGATCAACTGGGCGCGGATCGCGGCTCAGGCGGTCTATTATTTCACGAGCGCGGTGGCCCTGGGCGCGCCGCATCGCAAGGTGTCGTTCGTGGTGCCCACCGGCAATTTCGGCGACGCCTTCGCCGGCTATGTTGCCGGGCAGATGGGCCTGCCGATCGAGACCATCACCGTGGCCACCAATTCCAACGACATCGTCGCCCGCGCCATCCGCACCGGTCGCTATGTGCGCGGCGAGGTCCAGGCGACCCAGAGCCCGGCGATGGATATCCAGATCGCCTCCAATTTCGAACGGCTGTATTTCGAGGCGGTCGGGCGCGATGCGGCCGCCACGGCGCGGGCGTTCAAGGGCTTCGGGCAGACCGGGAGCATCGACATCCCCGCCGAGGCCCTGGACTTCATGCGCCAGCTGTTCGGGGGTGACGCGGTGGACGAGGCGCAGACCAGCGCCGCCATCCGCGACACCCTGGAGGACACCGGCGAGCTGATCGATCCGCACACCGCAGTGGCCGTGCGCGCGGCCCTGCGCCTGCGCGCGGGGGCGGGCGACGCTTCGACGCCGCTGATCGTGCTGTCCACCGCCCATCCGGCCAAGTTCCCCGAGGCGGTGCTCGAAGCGGCCGGGGCCGAACCGCGCCTGCCTGCCGCCGCGATCGGCCTGGACAGGAAGACCGAGACCTTCGACCGCCTGCCCGCCGACGCCGAGGCGGTGAAGAACTACCTGCGGGCCTTCGCCATCTGCAACCAGAACGACGCACCTTGACCCCGCGCCTGCATCGCCTGGCCAACGGGGTCCGGGTCATCTGCGATCCGATGCCGGACCTGGAGACGCTCGCGGTCAGCGTGGTCGCCGGGCGCGGCGCGCGGGCGGAGACCCAGGCGCAGTCGGGCTGGGCGCACCTGCTGGAGCATATGGTGTTCAAGGGGGCGGGCGACCGCTCGGCCCGCGACATCGTCGAGGTGATCGAGGCGGCCGGCGGCCACATCAACGCCGCCACCAGCTACGAGCGCACCACCTTCCAGGTCCGCGCCCTGAAAGGCGGTCTCGGCCTCGCCCTCGAGGTGCTGGCCGACCTGGTGCTGCGGCCGACCCTCGACGCCCAGGAACTGGAGCGGGAAAAGTCGGTCATCGCGCAGGAGATCGCCGAAGCCGCCGACGCCCCCGACGACCGCGTGTTCGATCTGGCGCAGGCCCGCGCCTTCGCCGGCCAGTCGCTGGGCCGTCCGATCCTGGGCGAGGTGCACACCATCGGCACGGCCGACGCGGCGGCCCTGCGGGCGTTCCGCGCCCGCCAGTATTCCCCCGACCGGCTGGTGGTCAGCGCCGCCGGAGCGGTGGACGAGGACGAACTGCTGGCGCTGGTGGAGCGGTTGTTCGGCGGCGAGCCGGCTGTGGAGGGCCCCGAGGCGGAGCCGGGCGTCTTCGCCAGCGGCTTCACCTCCGAGGCGCGGCGGCTGGAGCAGGCGCACACCGTGCTGCTGTTGCCGGGGGTGGGCGCGCGGGACCGGACCTATTTCTCGCAGCGGCTGTTCGCCGAGGCGCTCGGCGGCGGCATGTCCTCGCGGCTGTTCCAGGAAGCGCGTGAGCGGCTGGGCCTGGCCTACGCGGTCGACGCTTACGGCGAGAGCTACGCCGATACCGGCATGCTCGGGATCTACGCCGGCACGGCCGCCGGCGACGCCCCGCGCACCGCCGGAGTGGCCGCCGCGCAGCTCAAGTCCCTGGTGGACGGAGTCGAGCCGCCCGAGCTGAACCGCTGCAAGGCCCAGCTCAAGGCCTCGCTGTTCATGGCCCGGGAGTCACCGCTGGCTCGCGCCGAGCATGCCGCCGGCCAGACCCTGCTGTTCGACCGCCTGTTCTCCACGGCCGAGATCGCGTCCGCCGTCGATGCGGTCGGCCCCGCCGACATCCGCGCCTATGGCGAGCGCCTGTTGCAGCGGGGGCAGGCGGCGGGGGCCGTGCTCGGGCCCAAGAGCGCCCTCAAGGCCGGCGACGTCTTTACCCGCGCCCTGTTCGGTTAGAGCCTTTCCTGCTGGAGCTGCTCCAGGCGGCGGGACTTCCCGCTGCCGCCCAGCCGCGCTAGCTTCGCGTCAGGAGCGAAGCCTTGGCCCTGCTGGACTGGATCACGCCTGAGAGCAGCCTCAACCTGGACGGCCCGGGGGTGCGGCTGCGCGCGCCGCGCTGGCGCGACTACGAGGCATGGAGCGACCTGCGCCGGCAATCGCGCGACTTCCTGCAGCCATGGGAGCCGGTCTGGCCAGAGGACGATCTGGAGCGCCGCGCCTTCCGCCGCCGCCTGGCCGCCTACAGCCGCGAGATGGACGCCGGCAGCGCCTATCCCTTCCTGATCGTTCGCCAGTCCGACAACGCCCTGGTGGGCGGGGTGACGCTGTCGAACGTGCGGCGCGGCGTGGCCCAGATGGGCACCCTGGGCTACTGGATCGGCCAACCCTACGCCGGCCAGGGCTATATGACCGCGGCTCTGCGACCGCTGCTGGCCTTCGCTTTCGGCGGCATCGGCCTGCACCGCGTCGAAGCCGCCTGCCTGCCCGAGAACATCGCTTCCCACCGGTTGTTGTTGAAAAGCGGCTTCAGCGAGGAAGGTTTGGCCCGCGCTTATCTCAAAATTAACGGCAATTGGAGAGATCATCTGCTGTTCGGGATGGTGTCCGCCAGCGCCTCCGGCGAGATCGACATCTAGTCGATTTCGACGACGCTGGGCGCCTTCCCCGTGAGCGGTCGGAACGACTGCTAACGCGCGAGGAAAGAGTGCCAGGTGACAGACGCGCGGGATAACTGCTGCGGGAGCGTATCGTGACGCAGCGGACCCAAGACCGTTTCGTTTGGGACGCTACGGCGGCGCTGGAATCCCTGGGAGCCGCGGGCGTTGTCCTGTGGACGTGGGAGCCCGAGCGCGACAGCCTGCGCATCACCGGTCCCGCGCGAGGGCTGGGCCTGGGCCCGCTGGCCCCCGAATGCTCCAGCGCCGCCCTGCTTGCCCTCGCGGCGCCGCAGGACAGGATGCTGCTCGAGGATTTCCTGCAGCCTCAGACGCCGGGCGTGGAACTGGCGGCCAAGGTGCGCATGCGCGGCGGTCCCGCCTGCCTGTGGCGCGGGGTGTGGCTGGAGGAGGGCGTCCGCGCCGCCGGCGCCCTGGTGGCCGAAACCCGGTTCGCGCCCGAACCGCGCGACGCCCTCACCGGCCTTCTGGAACGCCGCGCCTTCCTGAGCCAGGCCGCCGAGCGGCTGCAGGTTCCGCTGTCCTACGTGCTGATGGTGGCCGACCTCGACCGCCTGCGCCGCCTGAACGAAGCGCTGGGCCACGAACGGGCCGACCTCGTCCTGGCCGCCCTGGGGTCGCGTCTGGTCGCCGCCTTCCCTCCCGACACATTGCTGGCGCGCATCGGCGAGGACGAATTCGCCATCCTGGCCACGGAGATGGGCCGCTCGCCGGTGGATCTGGCCCGCTCGGTCCTGGAGCAGCCCCTGCGGGTGGCCGGCTTCGACATCTATCCCACCCTGACCATCGGCCAGGTGCGCGCGGAGGGCGGGGAGGACGCGCCCGAGCCGGCCGAGCTGTTGCGTCGCGCCGAACTGGATCTGGAGAGCGGCAAGGGTTCGCGGCGAGCGCCCGCCACCCCGGTGAAATCCACCGAGACCGACGGCCTGTCGCGGCTGGCCCTGGAGGCCGACCTGCGCGGCGCGCTGATGCGCGGTGAGATCGTGCCCTACTACCAGCCGGTCGTGCGCCTCTCGACCGGAGCAATCTCGGGCTTCGAGGCCCTGGTGCGCTGGCGCCATCCCCGGCGTGGCCTGGTCCTGCCCGACGAGTTCCTGGCCCTGGCCGACGAGATGGGCCTGCTGCTCGACATCGGGGCCCATATGCTGGAGACCTCGGCGCGGCAGCTGGCGGCCTGGCGCCAGGTGCACCGGGCGGCGGGCGAACTCAGCGTCAGCGTCAATCTGTCGACCGTCGAGGTGGACCGCCCGCACCTGGTGGACGACGTCGCCCGCATCCTGCGGGATACCGGGCTGCCGCCCGGAGCCCTGAAACTGGAGCTCACCGAGAGCGACATCATGCGCGACCCCGAACGGGCCGCGACGGTCCTGCAGGCCCTGCGCACTGCGGGAGCGGGCCTGGCGCTGGACGATTTCGGCACCGGCTTCTCGTCCCTGTCCTATCTGACGCGGCTGCCCTTCGACACGCTGAAGATCGACCGCTACTTCGTGAAAACGATGGCCACCAGCGAGGGCTCAGCCAAGATCGTGCGCTCGATCGTCAACCTCGGGCGAGACCTGGACCTGGAGGTGGTGGCCGAGGGCGTCGAGAACGCGGTGATGGCCCGCCGGCTGCTGCAGATCGGCTGCGACTACGGACAGGGGTTCGGCTACGCCCCGGCGTTGTCGCCGCAGGAGGCCGAGGTCTACCTCAACGAAAGCTACGCCGACGGCGCCGCGCCGGTGAAGCTGCGCGGCTAGGCTCGACCGGCCTGGCCCGACAGCCTATCGGCGGCGACGCCGATCTTGGCCAGGGCCTGGGCCCACTTGAGTTCGTGATCGCTGGCGAACAGCAGCTGCTCGTCCGGATCGCAGGTGAGCCAGACGTTCTCCTGCAGTTCGCGCTCGACCTGGCCGGCCCCCCAGCCGGCGTAGCCCAGCGCCAGCAGCGAGCGCCTTGGCCGTCGCGTCCGATCGCCCATCGCCTCCAGGACGTCGCGGGTCGCCGTCCACGCCAGGCCCTCGGCGATCGGCAGGCTGGACCCCGCGCACATGTAGTCGTCGGTATGCACCACGAAGCCGCGCTCGCGGTCGACCGGCCCGCCGAACACCACCGGGTCGTCGGGCAGGACGATGGATGTTTCCACGTTCAGCCGGCGCAGGAGGTCGGGCACCGTCAGCCCTTCGACGGGCCGGTTGAGGGCCAGGCCCATGGCGTGGTCCTCGCCGTGGGCGCACATCAGGATGACTGCGCGGTCGAAGCGCGGATCGTCGATGCCCGGCATGGCGATCAGCAGGCGGCCGACGAGGAAGCCGTCGTTCATGGTGCTCATGGGCATAGCGCTAACCGGGGCCGGCGGGACAGCATGCCCTCCATGTTTCTCGTTCGCCGCCCCGGTTTCAAGCCGGACCGCACGCAAACGCACGATCGCGCTTGAATGGGGCCGGGATTTGGCGTGTTTAAGCCGGCATTTTGTGGAGACAGACATGACCATCAAAGTCGGCGATCGCCTGCCGGAAGCCACCTTCATGACCTTCACCGCGGAAGGACCCGCGCCCACGACCACCGACGACATCTTCAACGGCAAGACGGTCGCCCTGTTCGCCGTACCTGGAGCCTTCACACCGACCTGCTCGGCCAGGCACCTGCCGGGCTTCAAGGATCATGCGGCGGACCTGAAGGCGCTGGGCGTCGACCGGATCGCCTGCGTCTCGGTCAACGACGTGTTCGTTATGAACGCCTGGGGCAAGTCGCAGGAGGTCGGGGACTCGGTGCTGATGCTGGCCGACGGCAACGGCGCCTTCACCAAGGCCATCGGCCTGGAACTGGACGCCTCCAAGTTCGGCATGGGCCCGCGCTCGCAGCGCTATTCGATGGTCGTCAAGGACGGCGTGGTCGACAAGCTCAACATCGAGGGTGGCGGCGAATACCGCGTCTCGGCGGCCGACTATATGCTGGACCAGCTGAAGGGCTGACCGGACGGCGCAGGGGACGGCAAGAGGTGACTGAGGCGCGGCCGCTCTACCGGTACTCCATCGTGGCGATCATCCTGCACTGGGTGATCGCCGTGCTGATCGTCCTCAACATCTACCAGGGCCTGAAGATGGACGCCGCCAGCGGCCTGGTGAAGTTCGTCACCTTCCAGAACCACAAGTCGGTGGGGATCACCATCCTGCTGCTGAGTCTGGCGCGGCTGGCCTGGCGGATAGCCCATCCGCCGCCCCCCTATGCCTCGTCCCTGTCGACGCCGGAGAAGGTGCTATCGCGCGTCACCCACTGGGGCTTCTATGTCATCATGATCGCCATGCCCCTGACCGGGTGGTTGGCGGTCTCGGCCAGCCCGACGAACCTGCCGACCCTGCTATACCGGGGTTGGGGATTCCCGGGCATTCCCTGGCCGCACCTGCCCGTTGTGCCGCATCTCCCGCTGCCGCAGAAGCAGCACGTCGAGAAGCT
>JAQGII010000288.1 GCA_028291305.1 Caulobacteraceae bacterium | reverse complement strand
TCGACGCCAAGCTGGACCAGCTTTCGCGCGACAAGAGCGTTGTCGTCAACGTGGGGGCCTTGCCCGTCGCCGCGGTGGGCATCATGCCCGGCGTCATCGCGCAACTGAACGACGGGCGGCCGGACCTCGAGGTCCGCCTAGTTCAGGGCCTGAGCGAGGAATTGTTGCCGGAACTGAATTCCGGACAGCTGGATCTTATCGTCGGGCGGCTCTACGAAACCGTCGCCCCTGACGGCCTGAAGCGGGAAGTCCTCTACTACGAGCCGATCAGCCTGATGGCGCGGCCCGACCATCCGATTTTCAAGCCGCCCGGCCCCACCACGGAACGATTGGCAAAAGCAAAACTGGTGCTGCCGACAGTGGCTTCACGCCTGGGTCGAGAGATCGATCAAATCCTGATCGAGATGAACATCGATCCGAATTCGCCGATCCGGTCATCCTCGCTGGGTTTCATCCGAGAGCTCATGCAGTCGGGCGAGTTCATCGCCATCATGCCGCAGCTGACGCTCGCGCAAGATCTCGTCAGGGGATCGCTCAAGCTCGCGGCGCTGCCCCTCGTCATGCGTCCCCGGCCGGCGGGGATCATCTATCGCGCGGATCGTCAGCTTCCGCCCTCAGCTATAGCTCTGATCGAAGCCCTGAGGTCCTATACCTACGAGATCATGTCCGAGGGGTATGTGAAGGCATAGCGGGCCTCAGGAACTTTATACGACAGCGGCATTCCCCCGAACTAGGTTCGCGGCACAGTCCTGGACGCCATTGGGACGCCGCTCTTGCCCGGAGTTCTGCATATGCCTCGCTGCCGATCAGGGCGCGCTTCAACGGGCGCTGGGGGCGCGATTTGAAGCGTCGCTCCACCATAGTTTTCTTGCCTGGTCTGTTGTGCGACGAAGATATCTGGCGCGATCAGATCGCGGCTCTCGGCGCCGACTTCGACGTGTTCTGCCCCGGCTTTCTGGATCACTCCTCGATCGAGGACATGGCGCAGGATGTCCTTGACCGCGCTCCGCCGACGTTTTCGCTCTGCGGCCATTCCATGGGCGCCAGAGTCGCCCTCGAAATCGTCCGCCGCGCGCCCGAGCGGGTCGAGCGGCTGGCCTTGCTGGACACGGGCTTCCACCCCGCCAAGCCGGGCGAGGCCAACAGCCGCGACTCACTGCTCAGGATCGCCTTTTCGGAAGGAATGGCCAGTCTAGCCGCCCGCTGGCTGCCGCCGATGCTGGCCCATCATCGCGTGGCGGACACGCGGCTCATGGAGCGCCTGACCGCCATGGTTGCCAGAGCGAACCCCTGCATCTACCGGCGCCAGATCAACGCCCTTCTGCATCGGCCCAACGCCCACAAGGCGCTCGGCGCCATCACCTGCCCTACGGCGGTGATCGTCGGCAAACTGGATACCTGGAGCCCCCCCGCCCAGCACGAGGAGCTGGCCGCCTCCATCCCCAACGCCTATCTCACCGTGATCGACGACAGCGGCCACATGTCTCCGGTGGAGCAGCCGGAGGCCGTTACTGAAGCCCTGAAGACCTGGATGACCACATCGGCCGCCTCCGAGGACGCGGCGGCCGTCTAACCGTCGCGATCTGCTGCTTCTTGCCGTCGAAAGCGGAGCCGATGGCGGGCGTATTCCGGCCATTGCGAATTCCTCCCGATGCTGGGTCTGAAAAGCGGCTCTTCGGCGCTCTGCGGCCGCTTTCGTTCCCAACGGGGGCCTGACAGGGCCAGTAAATGTCCGCAAGAAGGGGCGCAGACGCCCCGTTCCATAATCAAAAAAGGCATATCGCTTACCAAAATAAGCATACGCCCCGGTGGACAAAAACGTCCAAATTGCCATCCTCGAATATCGTTTCTCCGTGCGCGTCTTGGACGGGGAGTATTGATCCTGCTATAGGGGCGAGCCTGGATGCTCCCCCACTTGTAGTTCGCCAATGGCTACATTTGGTTTAAGTCGAATACGCTTACCCAGTGTTTGGTTGAGTCGTTTCCCCGCATTTGGGATTTGACCCATACCGAAAACCCAGAAAAACACTCCAAGGGGGGATACATGTCCAACGCGAACCTTCGTGCCGTACTGCTCGTTTCCACGACCCTGGCGACCGCCGGTCTGACGACAGCGGCCTACGCCCAGGCGCCCGCGCCCAACGCCAACGCCCTGGAAGAAGTGGTTGTCACCGCGACCCGGCAGACCTCCACCGTCAACAAGGTCGCCCTGTCGGTGTCGGCCGTGACGCAGAAGTCCCTCGACCAACAGGGCATCCGCAGCGTCGCCGACCTCTCCAGCCAGGTTCCCGGCTTCACCTTCCGCACCTCCGGCGGCGACAACAACCCGAACCTGACCCTGCGCGGCATCGGCGGCAACGCCCTCGCCGGCACCTCGGGCGCGGCCCCGACCACGGGCGTCTACATCGATGACCAGCCGCTGCAGAAGCGCAATTCCAACGGCCTGCTGACCGGTTCGGGCTCGCCCACCCCGCTGCTCTATGACCTCGACCGCATCGAAGTGCTGCGCGGCCCGCAGGGCACGCTGTACGGCGGCTCGTCGGAAGGCGGCACGCTGCGCTTCATCATGCCGACCCCGAGCCTGACCACCTATTCGGGCTCGGCCCGTGTGGGCGTAAGCACGATGGCGGGCGGTGGCATGGGCAATGAAGAGGGCATCGCCCTCGGCGGCCCGATCGTGCAGGACAAGCTCGGCTTCCGCATCGCCGGCTTCCGCCAGGACCGTCCGGGCTGGGTGGACAACTTCTCCCTGTACGACGGCCACCAGTTCGGCACCGACGTCAACTGGGGCCGCGACTACTCGTTGCGTGGCGCCCTGCTGTGGCAGGTGACGCCCGACTTCAAGGCCACCGTGTCGGTCTTCCACCAGGCCAACTACGACAACGACGGCTCCGGCGTGACCACCAGCTCGCCCGCGATGACCTTCGCTCAGCAAACCTACAAGGAATCCGGCACCGTCAACGGGGTGCAGTTCTCCTTCCCCTCGGCAGTTCTCGGGCCACCCGGCGGCTTCACCACCCCGGCCACGACCTGGCTCGGCAACGGCAACGGCACGACCACCGGTCGGTACCTGACGGCGACCAACGTTCTCTACGTCAACTCGCCGCGGCGCACGATCTTCACCACGCCGAGCCTCACCCTGGACTACAACTGGGGCGACAAGCTCGAGTTCAAGTCCATCACCGCCTACACGGACGACACGACGGGCGGCTGGCAGTTCACCGGGGGCGGCACCGGGGTGCGTTCGCTGCCGCTCTCTGCCCCGCAGGCGATCACCAAGCAGCCGCCGCTTTATGCCAACCAGCCCTGTCCCTCGGGCCCGGGCCTGGTCACGCCGATCCTGACGGCGACCTGTACCCTCTCGCCGCGGTTCCTGCCGCTGAGCAACGTTCCGGGCGGGGTCGGGGGCACGTTCACCCCGGGGCCGGCCGACGTCTTCGGCTACTATCTCTACAACAACCGCCGGGGACAGACGACGCAGGAGTTCCGCGTCTCGACCATCGACCCGTCGTGGAAGCTGCAGTTCGTGGTCGGCGCGTTCATCGAACACGAGCACAACCACATCAACGTGGGATCGAGCTGGAACGAAACCCAGATCACCAAACAGGCCTTGGGCGTGGACGAAGCCTGGTTCCAGGGCGAGTTGGCGGCGCCGGTGCAGCAGAAGCCCGGCCAACCGTTCATCGACGTGTCGACCCGTAACATCGACATCACCGAAGACGAGCAAGCGTTGTTCGGCGAACTCAACTACAACGTCACCAGCAAGCTGAAGCTGACGGCCGGCGTGCGCGTCACCAACTACGTGCAACAGTTCTTCCAACAGTACGGCGGCACGGTGGCCAGCGCGCCCTCCGGCTTCTATGGGATGACGAGCGCTGGCGAGAGCCCGACGCTCAATCCGGACGGCTCCTTGAAGGCGCCGACCGTCGGCATCGAGACCAACCCGAACTCGACCGCTGCGTTCGCCACCAACTACGGGGCTTGCCCCAAGAACCTCGCGGATGCCGCCACCGTCGCGTCGCAGCTGGCCTACGCGAAGGCTGGTTGTCCGTATCAGTACACGGCGACCAAGCTGACCGAGAAGCCGGTCACGCCGAAGCTGGGCGTCTCCTACCAGCTGACCCCGACGGATCTGGTATACGCCACCTATGCCGAAGGCTACCGCCCGGGCGGCATCAACCCGTTCGTGCCGCCGATCATGTGCGCGGCGGACCTTGCGACCCTGGGTCTGACGCAATCGCCGGCTCAATACCAACGCGACTACGTGAAGAGCACTGAAGTGGGCGGCAAGTTCCGCCTGTTCAACGGCTCGGCCCAGGTCAACGCGGCGGCGTTCCACATCGAGTGGGACAACGTGCAGTTCGTGCTGAGCCTGCCGCTCTGCGCCTTCTCCTATGTCGCCAATGCGGCCAAGGCGGCGTCGGACGGCGGCGAGTTGCAGTTCACGGGTCGTACGCACGGCTTCACCATCAACGGCAACGTGGGCTACGACAGCGCCCGCTACACCGCGACGGCCCTGGGCCCGCCGCGCAGCGACGGCAAGCCGCGGACCATCCTGGTGAACAAGGGCGACAACCTGGGCGTCCCGGACTGGACGGTGAACTTGGGCGTGCAGTACGACTGGCACGTGTTCGACTTCCCGGCCTACGCCCGCGTGGACTATGCCTATACCGGCAAATACATGCGTACGACGTCCGCCGGCTCGGCCGCCTTCAACGCCACGCTCACGCCCAACTTCATCAACGGCGACGAGACCCAAACCACCAATGCTCGGGTCGGGGTCTACTACAAGAGCCTCGAAATCGCGGGCTACGTGAAGAACATGTTCAACGCGCAGCAGTGGATCAACAAAACCGAGACCACCGGCACCTTCAACTACTCCGGGAACAAGCAGATGCCGCGGGTGATTGGAATGCAGATGAACTACCGGTTCTAATCGACCGGAACTGGACCTACACTTTTGGGGCGGGCCTTCGGGCCTGCCCCTTTTGCCTTCGGCGAGATGACCGATGACCGACGCCCGATTCAGAAAGCTCGCGCTCGCCGTCGCCTTTTGCGTGTCGTGCTTTGGCGCCGCCGCGGCCGCGGCCGCAACGACGCCTGCCCCGGCCGCCTGCGACGTTCTGGCCGACGATCCGGAAGATCCCTTCCGCACGGCGCCGGGGGTGGACCAGCACGCCATAGATGCTTCGCGGGCGATCCCCGCCTGCAAGGCGGCGGTGGACGCCGATCCGGCCAACGGCCGGTTGTGGCACGCCTACGCCCGCGCCCTGCAGAGAGGGCAGGACAACCAGGGCGCCCTGGACGCCTACCAGAAGGCGGCCGCCCGGGGCTATCCGATCGCCGAGAACCTCATCGGCGTAATGTACCAGAACGCCCGCCAGCTCGATCAGGCAGCCGAGTGGATCCGCAAGTCGGCCGATCACGGCTACCTGCCGGCCCAGACGATCCTGGCCGCCTTCTATCTCAACGGGTGGGGCGTGCCGCAGGACAACAAGCAGGCGATGGAATGGTATCGCAAAGCGGCCGACAAGGGCTATCCGTTGGCCCAGAGCAACCTGGCGACCCTGTACCACAATGGCTCAGGCGTACCCAAGGACGACCGGATCGCCTTCCAGTGGGCGCGCAAGGCCGCCGACCAGAACTACGCCCCAGCCCAGAGCATGGTCGGAGGCATGTATCAAAATGGTTGGGGCGTGACGAAGGACGACAAACAGGCCGCCAACTTCTACCTCAAGGCCGCCGAGCAGGGCTATGCGCCGGCCCAGGCGAGCCTGGGCCTGATGTACCACAACGGCTGGGGCGTGGCCGTGGACGAGGAGAAGGCCGCGGCATGGTTCCAGCAGGCGGCCGATCTCGGCTATGCGCCGGCTGCGACGCTTTTGGCCGCGATGCGGCAGAGCGGGCTGGGCCAGGATCAAGGCCCGGCTCCGACGTCTCGTTGAGTTCTCCAGCGAGGGCCGGCCGACGGGCATCGGGCATTCCCCTCGCCGGCTCGCACAGCGCGAGTTGACCGGCAGCCGCTTCATAGCCATGAAATAACGCGCGGCGTCGTAGGGGGACTTACCCCACCGTCCCGCAGTTTGGCCCGGGGGGAGCCCATGACTATGAATGAAGATCGTCAGCAGATTCGCGATCTGGTCGAGAACTGGGCCGTGTGGCGCGATGCGGGTGAC
>JAQGII010000275.1 GCA_028291305.1 Caulobacteraceae bacterium | reverse complement strand
ACGCCGATTTCGAGATCGTCGATCTTCGCGACTATCCCATGCCATTCTTCGAGGAAAAGGTGCCGCTGCACGTTGCGCCGCCGCAGAACGAGGTGGCACTGCGCTGGCAGAAGAAGATCGCCAGCCTCGACGGCTACATCTTCGTCACCGCGGAATATAACCACAGCATCACCGGCGTGCTGAAGAACGCTCTCGACTATCTCTACAGCGAAATCCACCGCAAGCCGGCGACGTTCGTGGGCTATGGCGGCGCCGGCGCGGCCCGCGCCGTGGAGCATTTGCGGAATATCCTCGCCGAGGAGCAGGTGGCCTCGCTCAAGCACACCGTTCATATCGGCATGGCCGAGATGCTCGGCATGCTGCGCGAGGGCAAGTCCATGGCGGACTATCCCTACCTCGATGACTTCGCCAAGCGGATGCTGGACGACATCGTCTGGTGGGCCAACACGCTCAAGGAAGGCCGCTCCGCCGACGAGGTCGCCGAGGCTGCCTGAGTTCAGGCCGCCGACCCGGCGTCAGCGCCGCATCGACGAGGAGAAGGCGCATTGACCATGACAGACGGCGCCGGTTGCGAACATTTCTGCCGGTACTAAGCTACCCGCGGACTAGCACGTGGAGTTTTGTCGCCGCTTTGGGACTAGCCGTGCGGATCGCAGGTCCAGATCCACGCCACAGCCCAGATGTGGCCGGCTGGGACGTAGCAGATGACATATCCAGCGCCCTCGCAGCGGAAGGTCACCTCAGCGCTCCCGGCCGTCGCGACCGCCGCCCTCGCGACCGGAATCTTCCTCGCCGACATAGTTACACCGGTCGGCGAAGCGGTCGCGGGGCTTTACGTGGCCGTCGTGCTGATGGCGGCCCGCTTCTGCCGGCCCCGCGGCGTCCTGCTCGTCGCCGCGGGGTGAGCGGTCCTGACCCTGGTGAGCAACCTTCCATGGCGTCCCGGCGGCGCGGAAGCCCAGGGCGTCGTGAACGCGTTGATCTGCATCGCGGCCATCGGGGTGACGACCTTTCTCGCCTTTCAGAGCCGATCGGCGGAAGTGACGCTGCGCAGCCAGGCCAGCCTGCTCGACCTGACGCACGACACGATGTTCGTGCGCGGCATGGACGACGTCATCACCTACTGGAATCGCGGCGCCGCGGAACTATACGGATGGTCGGCCGAGGAGGCGGTCGGCAAGGTCTGCCATCTGCTAATGCGGACAACCTTTCCCGCGCCACTCGAACAAATCAATGCGGAGTTGCTCCGCACCGGCCGTTGGGAAGGGGAGCTCATTCATACAAAGCGCGACACCACGCGGGTCACCGTGTTGAGCCGGTGGTCGTTGCAGCGGGACGAGCAGGGGAGGCCTGCGACGATCCTCGAGACCAACAACGACATCACCGAGCGCAAGCAGGCGGAGGAGCGCGTGATCCTGTTGGCGCGGGAAGTGGACCATCGGGCCAACAACCTGCTCGCGGTGGCGCAGGCGATGGTCCAGCTCAGCAAGGGCGCGACCGCCAAAGACCTTAAAGAGGCGATCCTGGGACGGATCGACGCCCTGGCGCGCGCGCATTCACTGATCGCCGAGGCCGGATGGCGCGGCGCCGACCTGGAACGATTGGTCGAAAGGGAACTCAAGCCCTATGCCAGCGGAGGCGGCGCGAACACCGTCATCAGAGGGGTCCAGGTTGAACTGACCGGAGCGATGGCTCAGGGGATGGCGATCGCGCTGCACGAGCTCGCCACCAACGCAGCCAAGTACGGCGCCTTTTCGACGGACGCCGGCCGGGTCGAGGTCAAATGGAGCCGCACGCCCGAAGGCGAACTGCTGTTGTCGTGGAGCGAGCACGGGGGACCGGCGGTCGAACTGCCGATCGACCACGGCTTCGGCACGGCGCTGATCGAGCAAACCGCAAGGCGACAGTTGCAGGGGGCGGTGGACGTCCATTGGCGCCCGGGCGGCCTCGCCTGCGAGTTCCGGATTCCGTGCCCGCAGTCGGGAGCGGCCTGAGAAGCACACCGTCACGATCCGGAAGCATGAAGGCAACCCAGGGTCGGAAGACGTTGTTGCGTCGACCTTCTTTCGGCGTCGCTGAGTCCGCTCTTGGGGCGATGCCGACCTTGGCCGGCCTCCGCCGAAACGCGGCAAACCACCCATCTGCGACTTCAGGACGTCCGCTCTCGGGCCGGGGATGGAGGCGGCTGTCGACCCCTTGCGGAAGATCGGAATGTCCGCTTCTGTAACGCCCCCTGCCCAGAGGGCGGGGGACGGGCGAGAGCGGGGACGAGCGGGCGATGGACTTGAAACGAACGATCCTGGCGGCGCTGGCCCTGGCCGGCGCCCTGGGCCTGGCTTCGACCACCAGCGCCGACGTGCTCGGCCGCTATGCCGCCTCGGCCAAGGCCCATCCCAATGCCGAGGTCGAGATCGCCGACCTGAAGGCCAAGACCGCGGCGCTGGTGCAGGCCTATCTGAACCAGCCGCAACCGCCCGAACCGCCACAAATCTGGCGCGTGGACGGAGCGATCAGCGAAATCGTCGACTGTCCCGATTGCCCCGATATGGTCGTGATCCCGGCCGGTCAGTACACGATGGGATCCCCGGTTTCGGAACCCAACCGTGTTGGAACGGAACAGCAGCGTCGAGTGACGATCGCCTACCCCTTCGCGGTGGGCCGCTTCGATGTCACCTTCGACGAATGGAACGCCTGCGTGCGTGACGGCGGCTGCGGCGGATACACGCCGAACGACCAGGGTTGGGGCCGCGGCCGGCGGCCGGTGATCAATGTCAGTTGGGACGACGCCCAGGCCTATGTGGCGTGGCTGAGCCGCAAGACCGGCCACGTCTACCGCCTGCTGTCTCAAAACGAGTGGGAATATGCCGCGCGGGCAGGGACGACGACGGCCTTCTATTTCGGCGACAAGATATCCCCCAGCCTGGCCAACTATGACGGGACCTACGCCTACCCGAACAACACCTTGGTCAACGGCTTAAATCGGAAGAAAACGACCCCGGTCGGCAGTTTCCAGCCCAACGGCTTTGGCCTCAACGACATGGCCGGCAATGTCTGGCAGTGGACGCAGGACTGCTGGTCCGACTACTATTCCGGCCCTGTGGACGGCGCGGCGACCACGAATGGCGACTGTGGTCGGCGGGCGCTTCGGGGCGGCTCCTGGGGCGGCAATCCCGGGAACCTCCGCTCGGCCGACCGCCTCAGGAATTCCACCGGGAGCCGCATCTACGACATCGGCTTCCGGGTCGCCAGAACCCTTTAATGCCTTGGGTCTTTAACGCTTTGCCCCTCGGGGGTTGCAAGGGGGCGTCGAGCCTTCCGGCGATGTCGGCCCAATGACCGGTTTTGCCTCTGCCGGGCAAATCAGTTAGCCCTTCGGCATGAAGCTTCGTCCCGTCCCCTTCGACATCGGCCCGATCCATTTCATCGGCATCGGCGGCATCGGCATGAGCGGCATCGCCGAGATCATGCTGCGCATCGGCTATGACGTGCAGGGCTCCGACGCCAAGGCCTCGGCCAATACCGAGCGGCTGGAGGGTCTGGGCGCGCGCATCTTCATCGGTCACGACGCCAGCCACGTGGAGGGGACCTCCGCGGTCGTCTATTCCAGCGCCGTGAAGGCCGACAATCCCGAGATGGTCGCCGCCCGCGCCGCGCGCGTGCCCCTGGTGCGCCGGGCCGAGATGCTGGCCGAGTTGATGCGGCTGCAGTCGTCCGTGGCCGTCGGCGGCACGCACGGCAAGACCACCACCACCTCGATGGTCGCCTGCCTGATGGACGCCGGCGGGCTCGACCCGACCGTGGTCAACGGCGGCATCATCAACGCCTACGGCACCAACGCCAAGGTGGGCGAGGGCGACTGGATCGTGGTCGAGGCCGACGAGAGCGACGGCAGCTTCCTGCGGCTGAAGTCCACCGTGGCCATCGTCACCAACATCGA
>JAQGII010000271.1 GCA_028291305.1 Caulobacteraceae bacterium | reverse complement strand
GGGGCTTGGTGATGGTCCGGCTCGGCCATTGGCGGTCCGGCAGGTCGACTTGGGGAAAGGGGCGGTACTTGACCGAAGGGTCGCGCAGCATCGTGGCGTCTCGTCTTGAGAGCGAAGGGAAATCGGGTATGGAGGCTGGCGTGCCGCCGCCGGAGCAGCCGCTTAGGTCCGGCGGCCGCCGGTAAGTCGCCCGAAGGCGAGGAGCTGAGCTGCGAAGCTGCTGACCATGTCGCTTATTAGCCCCTGGAGGACGTCGTGAATAGCTCTAGCCGGCCGATCGCTCGACGTCCCGACGCCCCCAACGTCCGCCAAGGGTGGTGGATTCCGGCCCTTCCGCTTTGTGGCTACATTCCGTGAATCTCGGCGCCCCCGTCATGCGCCAAACGCTCGTTCGACCACGCCCGGAGGAAAATCACGAATGGCGAATGATGATCGCGCCAAGCTAATTCCCAGGAGAACGCCGGAATCGGCGGCCATGTTGGCAAACGTCAAACGGGCGATGGCGATCACCGCCACTCTCAACCGTTTGACGTTCAACGACGCTGACGAAGTCCGGGCCTTGTTCAGCGATCTCATAGGCAAGAAGGTGGACGACAGCTTTTTCTTGATACCGCCATTCTACACAACCGGCGGCGTCGATATCAGCGTCGGGCGCAATGTCTTCGTAAATCAGAATTGCACTTTCTATGATCTTGGCGGGCTCGACATTGCCGACGATGTGATGATCGGGCCGAACGTGAGCATCATCACATCTGGCCATCCCATCGAACCTTCCCAGCGGCGCGCCTTCGTCGTCGCAAAGCCCATCGTCATTGAGAGAAACGTCTGGATCGCAGCCGGCGCGACGATCATCGGCGGAGTGACTGTGGGGGAAAACTCTGTTGTTGCGGCGGGTTCCGTAGTCACCAAGGACGTCCCCCCGAATACTCTTGTCGGAGGAAACCCAGCGAGGGTCATTCGTTCGATTGCCGACTGAGGCGGTTCAGGCCTCGGCGGCCGCCCGCAGCAGGTGCACCAGCCGGGCCCGGGTCTCGCCGTCGGCCACGCCGTCGATCTGCTCGGGCCGCCAATGGCGCTGGAAGGCCCGCACCACCGTGCGGGTGTGCTCGTCGTACTTGCCCGAGGGGGCGCTGTCGTAGCCCATCCGGGTCAGGCCCGCCTGCAGGGCGAACACCCCCGCCCCCTCGTCGCCGACGTCGAGCGGCGCGCCGGGCGCCGGCGGCGGCTCCAGCCACAGGCCGTGCCCGTCCTGCGCCAGCCGCTTCCAGGGGAACAGCTCGCCCGGATCGGTCTTGCGTTCGGGGGCCACGTCGGAATGGCCGAGGATGCGCCCGTCGGGGATGTCCCAGCGTCCGCGGATGGCGTCCATCAGGCCGATCAGGGCCTCGACCTGGTCGTCCGGAAAGGCCCGGTAGCCCCACTCATGACCGGGATTGACCAGTTCGATGCCGATCGAGACGGCGTTGACGTCGCGCTCGCCCTTCCAGAAGGCCACGCCCGCGTGCCACGCCCGCCGCTCCTCGGGCACCACCGCGAAGACGCGGCCGTCCTCCTCGATCAGATAGTGGGCGGAGACCTTGGCCTCGGGATCGCGCAGCCGCTCCAGGGCCTCGGGCCCGGTCTGCATGCCGGTGTAGTGCACCACGATCATGTCCGGCGGACCGCGGCGCGCGTCGAAGTTGGGCGAAGGCGCCGCAATCAGGCTCATGGACGCTGGAATAGGCCGAGCGCGAGAGGTCGCGCAAGCGATGACGACCACCATCCGCTCAGCCCAACACCGTCATCCCCCGGCTTGACCGGGGGACCTAAGCGCCGATCCCCCGTTCAGGCGCTCGTGAAGATCAGCCACTGGGGACTGCCCCAGTCGATCAGCGGCGCAGCCGTCAGCGCCTTCGGCTGTCGGCCAATGTCGCTTGGGTCCCCCGGTACGTCCTTCGGACGTCCGTGGGATGACGCTGTGGAGAGGCCGGAAAGGCGCTAGGGCCGCCGGTCCCAGCCGTAGGCGATCCAGGAGTGGCCGCCCATATGACGCGCTTCCAGGACTTGCGGGGTCGAGGCGTCGCGCGCCTTGACCGTGCGCCGCGCGCGGGCCGCCAGGCCGGCCAGGGCCAGCAGGGCGCCGCCCATCACCGCCACCACCACCACGCTGGCCGCCAGGGCCACGGCCAGGACGATGGCCACGATGGACGCCACCGTGCTCAGCACAAGCCCGACGAACCACGCCAGGCCGGCGCTGGAGCCCGTGACCGGGCGGGGGGACTGCGGCCTACCGGCGGAGCTGTCCATGGTTTCCTCTCATGGGCGCCGACGCGGGCGCACTCCATATGTCGGCGCCTGCCTCCACTCCGTCAACTCACAGAATCGCTAATGGTTCAAGCCGCGCCGCGCACGGCCCAGGCCTTGCGGTCGCGGGTGATCGCATCGTAGGCGGCGTTGATGGCCGCCGACTTGGCATGCGCCACCTCCACGAACTCGGCCGGAAGCCCCCGCGCCAGGGCCCGGTCGGGATGCGCCTCGGACAAGGCGCGCTTCCAGGCCTCGCGCACCGCGCGGTCCGGCGCGTCGGGGGCCACGCTGAGGACGACATAGGGATCGTCCGACGCCGACCCAAGGTGGGTCGCACGCAGGCGCTGGAAGGCCGGGGCAGTCAGGCCGAACAGGTGCGCGACCTGGTCCAGGTAGGCCAGTTCGTGGTCGGTGATGGCGCCGTCGGCCTTGGCGATGTGGAACAGGCCGTCCAGCACATCCTCCAGCAGCTGCGGGCACTGGCCGTAGCGCTTGGCCAGCCGGCGGGCGTAGCTTTCGAAGCCGTGGGTGGTCTGGCCGGCCAGCTCGTACAGGCGCCGGACGTTGCGCTCGGCCCGGGCGTCGGCCTGGAACACCTCGGAAAAGGCAGCGAATTCATGGTGATCGGCGTAGCCGTCGGCCTTGGCCAGCTTGGCCCCCAGCGCGGTCACCGCAGTCGAGAAGGCCGGGTCCTCGCCCGGCAGCCCCGGCGGGCACGCCGTGCACTCCGCGGCGTCTACACGCCGCGCCGCCAACCCTGCGATGTTGCGCCAGAAGGTCATCGTCCCGCCTAGAACTAGAAGGACGATCATGCCATGGCAACCCCGATTTGCAACAGCAGCTGCGACGGTTGATCCATCACCTTCAGTTGAACGGCCCGCCTCGACCGAACGCCCCCGTGCAGCCAAGCTTGGCCGTGTGCGTTTGATCTGCGCGCCGGCCAAGGCTAGAGACTTGCCAGGCCGCCGCCGCTGCCCGACTCTGCGGCGTGGATTGACACCGGGGCGTCCCAGATCGCCCGATATTGATTGGAACACCCTCCATGCCTTTGGCTTCCCTGTTCGCCCTGGCGCTGATGACGGCCGACCCCCAGGCGGCGGGCGCCGCCGTGACGCCGCCCGCGCCGGCCTCCGAAGAAGCCCTGCCCCCCGGCGCGCCCACGGACGACTACGGCCTGGTCAACTGGTGTTGGGGCGCCCTGCAGGGGCACATGGCCCTGTTCCGGACGGTCAAGCCCGAGCTCGACAAGCTGCCCGACACCAAGCCCAAGGAAACCGCCGTGCTGGACGCCCAGCAGATCAAGGCCGGCCAGGAATATCTGGCGCTCTACAAGCGCGCCACCGACGCCGCCGAGCGGGCCAGCCCGCAGGTGATCGCCGAGCGCGGGGTCCAGGCGCGCCGCATGGGCGACAGCATCTGGATCCCCGCCCGCCAGGCCGACGCGCGCACCCAGATGTGGTCCTATCTGGGCTGGGAGCTCCCCGGCCGCTGCGAGACCGCCGCCGAACGCCTGTATGAGAAGTCGCTGCTGAGCGCCCAGGCCCTGGGCATCGACATCCTGCCCAACGTCAGCGCCGCCGGCTCCAGGACCGTCACGCCGCAGCTGGGCTCGCCGACCCCGGCGGCCCCGACCCCGCCCGCCGCTCCGGCGCCCGTCGTCCGCTAGGGTCCACCCGCCACTATGATCTAGGCGGCGCTCGCCTCGGCCTCGGCCTCGGCCTCGGCGCCCGGCGTGTAGCTGAGGATCGGCGCCAGCCACCTTTCGGCGGTCTGCACCGTCCAGCCCTTGCGCGAGGCGTAGTCGGCGATCTGGTCGCGGTCGATCTTGCCGACGCCGAAATAGTGGGCCTCCGGATGGGCGAAGTAGAGGCCCGAGACCGAGGACGGCGGGTTCATGGCGAAGCTTTCGGTCAGCTCCATGCCCGTGGCGGCGCCGGCGTCCAGCAGCCGGAACAGGGTCGCCTTCTCGGTGTGGTCGGGCTGGGCCGGATAGCCGGCGGCGGGGCGGATGCCGCGGTATTTCTCGCGGATCAGGTCGTCGACGGCCAGGGCCTCGTCGGCGGCGTAGCCCCATAGCTCGGTGCGCACGCGCCGGTGCATGGCCTCGGCGAAGGCCTCGGCCAGGCGGTCGGCCAGGGCCGCCGACAGGATCGCGGAATAGTCGTCGCCCTGGTCCTTGAAGCGCTTGGCGATCGCCTGTTCGCCGTGGCCCGAGGTGACCGCGAAGCCGCCGATGTAGTCGGGCCTCGTCCCCGTCGGGGCGATGAAGTCCGACAGCGCCACATTGGCCTTGCCGCCGCTCTTGGCCATCTGCTGGCGCAGGGTGTGGAAGCGGCCGATCTCGCTGAGCCGGTCTTCGCCGGCATAGACCGCGATGTCGTCGCCTACCGCGTTGGCCGGCCACAGGCCCACCACGCCG
>JAQGII010000243.1 GCA_028291305.1 Caulobacteraceae bacterium | reverse complement strand
GGCTTCTTCGAGCTTCTTCTTGATCTCTTCGGCTTCCTGCTTGGAAACGTTTTCCTTCACAGCGGCCGGAGCGGCTTCAACGAGGTCCTTGGCTTCCTTCAGACCGAGGTCGGAACGGACGCCGCGGACTTCCTTGATCACGTTGATCTTCTTGTCGCCGCCAGCCATCAGCATGACGGTGAATTCGGTTTGCTCTTCGACGGCTTCGGCCGGAGCGGCGGCGCCGCCGGCGGGAGCGGCGAAGGCGACCGGCGCGGCGGCCGAGACGCCCCACTTTTCTTCGAGCAGCTTGGACAGTTCAGCGGCTTCGAGGACGGTCAGGGTCGACAGTTCTTCGACGATTTTATCGAGCTTGGACATGTTTCAGGTTCCTTGGATGGGTTTTGGCGATGTTGTTGTGGAGATGACTGATCAGGCCGCGTCTTTGGTCGCGTACGCGTTGAACACGCGCGCGAGTTGACCCGCCGGAGCCTGCAGCACGCCGGCGACCTTGGTCGCGGGGGCTTGAAGCAGGCCGATGAGCGTGGCGCGGATCTGGTCCAGGGACGGCAGCGTCGCCAGCGACGACACGGCGGCCTTGTCCAGGATGGTCGTCTGGCCGAGCAGGCCGCCGACAACGGTGAACTTCTCGTTGTCCTTGGCGTACTGGGTGACGACCTTGGCGGCGGAGACGGGGTCCGGGCCGTAGGCGATGGCCACGGGGCCCTTGAAGAGGGCGTCGCCCGCTTCGCCGGCCACGCCGTCCAGCGCCTTTTGCACCAGGGTGTTCTTCACCACCTTGAGCGAAGCGCCTTCCTTGCGGAGGCGGCCTCGCAGATCGGTCATTTCCGCAACCGTGAGACCCATGTAATGGGTCACGACGACAGCGCCAGAGTCAGCGAGCACGCCCTTGAGCGTCTCGATAGCCTCTGCTTTTTGAGCGCGGTCCATTGCGGTCTCCGTTACTCACGTTAGGCAGCCGGACCATCCGGCAGCCGACAGCGGCTCGCGCCTGAAAGGTTGCCCTTTCCGGCCTTTGCCGCCTTCAGCCTGTCCCGAGATGCGTCGGCGCCACGCCCATCCGTGAGGATGCGTGTGGGGCGGTCTGCTTCCCGTCTCCCTACGGTCTGGAAGGGCTCTTCCAGGCTTGCGGTCCGGGTGACCCCCGAACCCCGCAGTTCTCGGACAGGATGGGGAGCCCTGAGGACTCCCCGCCCCGCTCCCTGGAATGGGGAGCGAAAACTTTGAAGCGGCGCGTTTACAGGAAGTGGTGGAGAAACTCAAGGCGGAGTGACTGGCCGCTCAATCTCCGTCTAGCCTCGACGGCGCTAAGGCGCGTCGCCGGCCATCGCTGCGACAAGGTCGGTCCGCGCGAAATCCTCCCCTACATAGAGCAGCGGGCAGCCGTGCTGCTTGGCCAGGGCGTAGGCGAAACAGTCGCCGAAGTTCAGCGCCGCCCGGTGCACGCCCTTTCCCCATTGCGCGTGAGCTTGAGCGGCTCGGCGCGCATCCGCCTCGAATAGGGGCGCGACGGTGAAGTCCAGCCTGCCTATGAGAGCCGCCATCTGATCCGCGAGGCCGCGCCGCCCCGCGACGATCAGGACTTCGGTCAACGTGGCCGCTGAAATCAGGAGGTCGCCTTCCTCTTCGAGGGACCGCGCGCAAGCGTCCGCTTCCGGCTCGCCGAGGAGGATCGCCATCAGGGCCGAGGTGTCGACCGCGATCATTTCGGCAGTCCGTCCTCGTCGTAGAGGAAGTCCTGGCTGCGGGCGGCGCTTTCGCCGGGAAGCGCCGTGCCGGCGGCGGCCTTGCGGACCTCGTCCAGGATGCGGCGGCGCTCGGCGGGAGCCAACGCCCGCTTGATCGGTGTCAGCCGGACCGCCGGCTGGCCGTGGCGCGTGAGAATGACCTCGTCGCCCGCCTCGGCGAGACGCACGAGTTCGGTCAGCTGGCCCTTGGCGTCGGATACCGAAACGCGCATCGCGCGATCTCAATTTGGACTAGTGAATGATCCAATAAAAATGGTCTATCCTATGGTCCACGTCAAGACCGGGTCGCGGACCTAGCTGGCGCTCTCCGCCTTCGCGAAATCCACACCCTTCGCCTCCGGGCCGAACCACGTCACCACCGCCAGCGTCACCGCCACCACGCCGCAGACCAGCGCCAGGGCGAAACCGTAGTTGTTGCCGTGGCTCTCGGCGATGCCGGCCTGGATGGTGGCGTTGGCCGCCGCCAGCAGGTTGCCGATCTGGTAGGTGAAGCCGGGGAAGGTGCCGCGCACGGCCGGCGGCGACAGCTCGTTCAGATGCACCGGCACTACGCCCCAGGCGCCCTGCACGGCGATCTGGATCAGGAACGCGCCGACGCCCAGCATCAGCGGCGTGGTGGACAGGGCCCACAGCGGGATGATCGGCAGGGCCAGGAGAGCGGCCAGCACGATGGCCTTGCGGCGTCCGATCTTCTCCGACACGGCCCCGAAGGTGAGCCCGCCGCAGATCGCCCCGAGGTTGAGCACGATGGTCAGGGTGCTGACCAGCCCCGCCGAGAAGTGGTGCTGCACCTTCAGGAAGGTGGGGTAGAGGTCCTGCGTCCCGTGGCTGAAGAAGTTGAAGCAGGTCATCAGGGCCACGGCGTAGAGCATGCGCGGCCAGCTGCCCTTCATCGCGGCCACGAAGCTGACGCGGCCCCTGCCCTGCTGGCGGTGCTCCGCCTCCCAGGCCGGGGACTCCGGCACGTGACGGCGGATATACATGATCAGCAGCGCCGGCAGCACGCCCAGCATCAGCATGCCGCGCCAGCCGATCGCCGGCAGGGCGAGGTTGGCCAGGGCCCCCAGGAAATAGCCCACCGGATAGCCCTGCTGCAGGATGCCCGACACCACGCCCCGGCTCTTGACGGGGATGGTCTCCAGCGCCAGCGACGCGCCGATGCCCCACTCCCCGCCCATGGCGAAGCCGAACAGGCAGCGCAGCACCAGCAGCACCGTCAGGTTCGGGGAGAAGGCGGAGGCCAGGGCCAGGACCGCATAGAGACCCACGTCGAACATCAGCACGGGCTTGCGCCCGAAGCGGTCCGCCAGCCGGCCGAAGACGAAGGCCCCGAACGGCCGGGCCACCAGGGTCAGGGTGATGGCGACGCTGACCGCCTTGATCGTCTCGTGGAACTCCGCCGCGATGTCCTTGAGGATGAAGGTCAGCAGGAAGAAGTCGAACGCGTCCAGCGCCCAGCCCAGGAAGGCGGCCGAGAAGGCGGCCCTCTGGACCTTATCCAGGGCCTTCAGATCGTCGACAATCACCATAGCCCGCCCCGTCCCCAGTCCCGATGCCGCTACCATCGAGCGCCCGGGCGGGGGTGGCAAGGGCGAAGCTGCGGCGAACGCGCGCCGATGCTATCTGTGCCCGATGTCCGAGATCCGCGCCCTGTTCCCGACCCAGCTCTACCAGGCCTCCCTCGCCGACGAGAAGGGCTTCCCCGAGCTGAACGCCGAGCTGGAGGACGCCTGCCTGACGCTGGCGGCGGAGGACCGCGCCGGCCGCGCCTGGTGCAGGCGCCAGGGGTACGGCGGCTACACCTCCTATGCCTCGCTCGACGACCTGCCGGTGCGCGCGCCGGCCTTCGGCGAGCTGAAGCGGCGGCTGGACCGGCACGTGGCCGGGTTCGCCGACGCCCTGGCCTTCGACCTGGGTC
>JAQGII010000206.1 GCA_028291305.1 Caulobacteraceae bacterium | reverse complement strand
TCTCGGTGATGGAGCAGACCCGCGCCGAGGTGATCGCCGGGCTGAACCTGCCGAAGCTGATCAAGCTGGCCAGCGTGCGCGGCCGCGAGAACCTGCAGACCTGCGTCGCCTATGCGCAGGAAGCCGGCCGCAAATACATCTCCGTGGCGTCCTACGTGTTGGCCGGCGAGAAGTGACGGTCGCGCGCACGGTCGACATCGTCAACGCGAGGGGCCTGCATGCCCGCGCCTCGGCGAAGTTCGTCAAGCTCGCCTCGACCTTCGACGCCGAGGTCAGCGTCAGCCGCGACGGCGCGACGGTGGACGCGCGCTCGATCATGGGGCTGATGATGCTGGCCGCCGGCCCCGGCTGTCAGATAGAGATCGCCGCCGAGGGGCCCGAGGCGCAACTTGCCGTCAACACCCTGGTTGAACTGGTCGAAGCGCGTTTCGACGAAGAGCAGTAGCGGGCTTTTGCGCTCCAGCAGCGAAGCGGTAGCGCAAAGCGGCGCGCTTCGACAGCGGAGCGGCGGCGCCAGGTAGCGAAGCGGTAGCGGCGAGGACCGGACATGCCCGACGGCGAGGAGATCGAGCTCAAGTTCGAGATTGACCCCGCCGCCCTCGAACGGCTCGAGCAGAAGCTGATCCTGCGGGCCCGGGCCAAGACGGCCGCCGCGCCGCAGACCCTGACGTCGGTCTATTACGACACCCCGGACCGGAAGTTGCAGAAGGCCGGCTTCACCCTGCGCGTCCGCGACGACGGCGCCGGGCGCGTGCAGACGGTCAAGGCGGAAGCCGAGGGCCTGTCCGGCCGCGGCGAATGGGAGATCGAGCTCAAGAGCGCCGAGCCGGACCTGCAGGCCGCCGCGCGCACGCCGCTGGGGCCCGTGCTCAAGGCCATCGGGGGATCGCTCGGCCCCGTCTTCGTCACCCGCGTGGAGCGGACCCGGCATCTGATCCGCCAGGGTCGCAGCCGGATCGAGGCGGCGGTGGACCGCGGCCAGGTCGAGGCGGGGGGCCGCACGGTCCCGCTGTGCGAGCTGGAGCTGGAGTTGAAGGCCGGGGACGCCGGCGCCCTCTACGACCTCGCCCGCAAGCTGTGCGAGGGCGCGCCCCTGCGGCTCAGCTTCGACACCAAGGCCGCCCGCGGCTACCGGCTGTGGCAGGGCCAGGCGGTGGGCGAGGCGCTCAAGGGCGGCAAGCTGCGGCTGAAGCCCGGCATGAGCTGCCGCCAGGCCTTCCAGGCGATCGGCTCGGCCGCCCTGCGCCAGGCGGTCGGCAACGCCGCCGTGCTGCGCGCCGCCCGCCGGCCCGAGGCCCTGCACCAGATGCGGGTGGGCCTGCGCCGGCTGCGCTCCGCCCTGAAGCTGTTCGAGGCCGTGATCGCCGACGACGCCTATCCGCGCCTCGACGGCGAGCTGAAATGGCTGACGGGCGAGCTGGACCAGGGCCGCGACATCGATGTGCTGATCCAGGAGACCTTCCGCCCCGCCGCCCGGCGGTTCCCCGATCAGGCCGGCCTGGCCGCGCTCGGCGAGCGGCTGCTCAAGGCGCGCACCCGCGCCTACGACCGGGTCCTGGCCACCCTCGATACGCCCCGCTACCTGACCCTGGCGCTCGACCTGGCCGCCTGGATCGAGAACGGCCGCTGGGCGCAGGCCGGCGAGGCCCTGTTCGCGCCGCGGGCCGACGCTCCGGTCCAGGGCCTGGCCGACGACGGGCTCGACGCCCTGCGCCGCCAGGTCGGCAAACGGGGCAAGGCGCTGAAGCGGCTCGATCCGGCCAGCCGGCACAAGCTGCGCATCCGGGCCAAGCGGCTGCGCTACGCCCTGGAATTCTTCGACGGCCTGTATCCCGGCCGCAAGGACCGGCGCGACGCCTTCCTGGAAACCCTGCGCGCCCTGCAGGACGATCTGGGCGCCCTCAACGACGTCTATGTGGCGCGGGCCAAGGGGCTGGCCCTGGCGGAAGGCGGCGGCCGGGCGGCCGGCGACAGCGAGACCGAGGGCGCGCAACAGGCCTTCGCCGCCGGACTGGTGGTCGGCGCACGCACGGTCGACGAGGCGGCCCTGCTGGACCGGGCGGCCGACCATTACGACGCGCTGATGGACGCCAAGCGGTTCTGGAAGTGACCCAGGCGGCGCGCGCCCCGGGAGCACGGTTCCGGCCACCTCATATAAAGATATCTTTATGTCTAGTTGCCGCTGGGCGGGTCTGAGGCTATAGAGCCGTCAACTCGATCCATCAGGAGCCGTTCATGGCCGACTACATCATCAAGGACATCGCGCTCGCCGACTGGGGCCGCAAGGAGATCCTGATCGCCGAAACCGAGATGCCGGGCCTGATGGCCGTGCGCAAGGAATTCGGCAAGGACCAGGTGCTCAAGGGCGCGCGCATCGCCGGTTCGCTGCACATGACGATCCAGACCGCGGTGCTGATCGAAACCCTGCAGGCCCTGGGCGCGGACGTGCGCTGGGCCTCGTGCAACATCTTCTCGACCCAGGACCACGCCGCCGCGGCCATCGCCGCCGAAGGCACCCCGGTGTTCGCCATCAAGGGCGAGACCCTGCCGGAATACTGGGACTACGCGCACAAGATCTTCGAATGGTCGGACGGCGGCTATCCCAACCTGATCCTCGACGACGGCGGCGACGCCACCCTGCTGTGCGTGCTGGGCCCCAAGGCCGAG
>JAQGII010000205.1 GCA_028291305.1 Caulobacteraceae bacterium | reverse complement strand
TCCCACCGGCGACTGCACCGGCAACTACAAACGTTCGGTGGCCGGGCTCGACCCGCGCATCGCCGGCCCCTTCCCGATCGCGGGGGACAAGCCGTTCAGCCGGATCGACACCACGGTGACCTCGCTGAACATGAACTACAAGGCGGACAAGGTGACGGTGACGTCGACCACCGGCTACTTCAACTTCGCCAACCGCTACGACGAGAACTTCGACTACACCAGCCGCGCCCTACTGATGGGGGCCGCCGATGAGCATACCGAGACGATCAGCCAGGAGTTCCGCGCCGTCACCGCGTTCGGCGGCCCGGTGAACGCGACCACCGGCCTGTTCTACGAGCACCTGAACCGCAGCTACCGCCAGGACACCTTCCTGGCGCCCCTGCCCAGGGATCCCGCCACCGGCCGCTACGACACCGCCGATGGGCTCTACTACATCAAGGGCGACACCTATTCGGCCTTCGCCCAGCTCAACGTCAAGCTGGCGCCCAGCGTCGAACTGGCCGGCGGCGCGCGCTACACCCACGAAGGCCGCCAAGCCGACATGGGCAACATCTACGTCAGCCCGTTCCGGGTCGGACAGTTGCCGGTGGGCGTGCGGCTGAAGACGTCGCTGACGGACGACAACGTTTCGCCCGAAGCCACCCTGTCGTGGCACCCGCAGCGCAACACCACCCTCTACGCCGGCTACAAGACCGGCTTCCTGTCGAGCGGCTTCTCCAACCCCGGCAACCTGACGGCGACCGCCACCACCACGAGCATCCAGTTCAGGTCGGTGAAGGCCAAGGGGGGCGAAGTGGGCGCCAAGGGCACGTTCATGGGCGGGCGCCTGGGCCTGGACGCCACGGCCTACGTCTACGACTACCAGGACCTGCAGCTGACCTCGTTCGACGCCACCACCTTCACCTACAACACCAAGAACGCGGCCAACGCCCGGGTGCAGGGCGCCGAGGTCCAGGGCCGCTACGCCATCGACGCCAACCTGTCGGTGCACGGCTTCGCCAGCTACAACCGCGCCCGCTTCCTGAGCTTCCCCAACGCCCAATGTTTCGCCGGCCAGACGGCGGCGCAGGGATGCGTCGGCGGGGTTCAGAACCTGTCCGGCCAGACCCTGGGCGCCAGCCCCGAGACCTCGGCCAACCTTGGCGCGACCTATGATCGCCCGGTCGGCGGCGGCTGGACCGCGGCCCTATCGGCGGACGCCTACTATGTCGGCCGCTACAACTTTTCCGCCGGCGGCTCCAACTTCCGGCCGGATTCGATCCAGAGCCCCTACGGCAAGCTCAACGCCAGCCTGCGCCTCTACACCGCCAGGATGGAGTTTGCCGTCATCGGCCAGAACCTGACCGGCGCCAAATACGTCGTCTCCAGCGCCGACGCGCCAGGCCTGACGGCAGGGTCGATCACCGGCATGCTCGGCCGGCCGCTCGAGGTGATCGTCCAGGCGACCTACCGGTTCTAGACCGGGGCGCGAGCCCCGGCAGCCTCGCCTTAGCCGACCAGCGAAGCGGCGGGCCGGCGGGCAACCCAGCGCGCCTGCCTATGGCTGTGAAGTTTGCTTCCTGAGGTTGGCGACGTCCTTCTCCGTGATCGCGGACGGCTTGCTGCCGAAGCGCGCGGTCACATAGTTGGCCACCGCCGCTATCTCGGCGTCGGAGTAGGCGTTGCCGAAGGCGGGCATGGACACGGCGTCCTGGGTGCGTCGCTCGGCGCCGGAGATCACCACCTGGGCGACGTTTATGGCGCTGGGATCGTTGACGGCGCGCGCGCCGGTGAGCGTGGCCAGGGGTGTGATCGGGCTCACGCCGCTCCAGTTGTGGCAACTGGCGCAGGCGCCCGCGAATATCCTCTTGCCGCTGGTATCCGCGACAGCCCCGCCTTGCCGGTGGGATTCGGGCGCGGGCGACGCCAGGGTCGCAGGCAGGTCGGGCGACGCCGTCCCTGGCACGCTACGCAGATAGGTCGCCAGGGCGTGGAGGTCCGAGGGCGCCAGTTGGCTCAGGCTGTCATCCACCGCTTCGCCCATCGGGCCGGTGGCCGTGCCGTGGCCCATGGCGTGGCCGTTGGCCAGGTAGGCGAAGACCTGATCGTCGCTCCAGCCTCCGATGCCGGTCCCCTTGTCGCCGCTGATGTTGTAGGCGCGCCAGCCCGCCGTGACCGCGCCGCCGAACTTCTTCCGGTTGTCGAGGGCGTAGGCCAGGTTGCGCGGCGTATGGCATTCCCCGCAGTGGGCCAGGGCCTCGGCGAGATAGGCGCCGCGATTCCATTGCGGGCTCTGCGATGGGACCGGCTCGAAACGCTTGTCGGCGTTGAACAGCGTGGACCAGACGCCCATCAGCCAGCGCTGGTCGAAGGGGAACGCCAGGGTGTCGGCGCGCGCCGGCGCATGGACCGGCGCCAGGGTGAAGAGGTAGGCCTTGATCGCCAGCGCGTCCGCATCGGTGACGGCGGTGTAGGAGGTGAACGGCATGGCGGGGTAGAGCCGCGCGCCGTCGCGGCGGACGCCCCTGTGCATCACGTTCAGGAAGTCCGCGTCGCTGTAGCCGCCGATGCCGGTTTCCTTGTCGGGCGTGATGTTCGTCGAATAGAGGGCGCCGAAGGGCAGGGTGAAGGCCAAGCCGCCGGCGTAGGGCTGGCCCCCCCGGGCGGTGTGGCAGGCCATGCAGTCGGCCGCCCGCGTCAGATATTCGCCGCGCTGCACGAGGCTGGCCTGGGCCAGATCGGCCGGAACGCCGGCGGGATCGGCGGCGCGGTAGTCGCCGAGCGCCACCTTGGGGCCGTGCGCGAAGGCCATCGGTCCCGGTACGGTGACGATCCACGCGAAGGCCGCCAGCGCGACGACGACGATGGCGGCGAGGACGACGACCCCGGTGCGGCGCGCGCTCATGCCTTCTTCCTCCCCGCCAGGACCTCGCGGTCGATGGGCAGTCTGCGCAGGGCGATGCCGGTCGCGGCATAGATGGCGTTGCGCAGGGCGGGGGGGGCGGCCGTCACGCCGGTCTCGCCGATGCCCCCAGGCGCCTCGCCGCTCTTGATCACATGCACGTCGATCCGGGGCGCCTGGTCGATCCGCAGCATGCGGTAGTCGTGGAAGTTGGACTGCTGCACGCGGCCCTTGTCGACGGTGATCTCGCCGTAGAGGGCGGCGGTGAGGCCGAAGATCAGGCCGCCCTGGAGCTGGGCGACGATGGTGTCGGGGTTGACCGCGATGCCGGTGTCCACTGCCGAGGTGACGCGGCGCAGATGCACCTCGCCCTGGTGATCCACCTCGGCCTCGACGACCGTGGCGATGAAGCTGGCGAACGACGGCTGCACGCTGACGCCGCGCGCGACGCGCCGGGGCAGGGGCCGGCCCCAATCGGACTTCTGCGCGGCCAGGTCGAGCGCGGCCTTCAGGCGCGGGTTCTCGGTCAGCATGGCGCGCCGGAACGCCACGGGATCCTTGCCCGCCTTCCTGGCCAACTCGTCCATGAAGCATTCGATGGCGAAGACGTTGTTGTTCGGCCCCACGCCGCGCCAGAAGCCGGTGGTCACGCCCGGCGGTTCGGCCTGCTTGTATTCGATGTGCAGGTTGGGGACGTCGTAGGGCATGTCGACCGCGCTATCGACCGCGTCGCTGTCGATGCCGTGCTGGAAGGCGGCCGGCAGCCAGCGCGCCATCACCGACGAACCGGTGACCCGGTATTTCAGCGCGGCGATCCGGCCGTTCGACAGGCTGGCGGAGATGGTGTTGCGATAGGCGGGGCGGTAGACGTCGTGACGGATGTCCTCCTCGCGCGTCCACACCACCTTGACCGGCCCGTCCACATGCTGGGCCACGCGCACGGCGCTGACCGCCATGTCCGGCTCCAGCCTGCGGCCGAAGCCGCCGCCGATCAGATGGTTGTGCACCGTGACCTTGTCGACCGGCACGCCGGCCGCCTTGGCGACCTGCGACTGGATCCGCGTCATCACCTGCGTGCCGATCCACACCTCGCAAGCGCCCGGCGTGACATGCACGGTGCAGTTCATCGGCTCCATGGTGGCGTGGGCGAGGAAGGGAAGCTCGTAGGCTGCTTCCAACGTGTCGCCCTGGGCCAGGCCCTTGGCCACGTCGCCCACCGACTTGGCGACCGCGCCGTCCTTGGCGCTGGCGGCGCGCAGCTGTTCCCAGATGACCTTGGAATTGACGCCGGCGTTGGCGCCTTCGTTCCAGGTGACGACCAGGGCGTCGAGGCCCTTCTTGGCCGCCCACATGTGGTCGCCCACCACCGCCACCATGTCGTCCAGCACGACCACCTGCCTCACGCCGGGGACTCTCCTGGCCGCGCTGTCGTCCACGTGGCCGACCTTGCCGCCGAGCACCGGACTGGCCGCGATGGTGGCGAACTTCATGCCGGGCAGCATGGCGTCGATGCCGTAGACGACCTTGCCGTTGACCTTGTCCGGGGTGTCGAGCCGCTTCAGCGGCTTGCCGATGATCTTGAAGGCGCTGGGATCCTTCAGCGGCGGGTTCTTCGGCGGCGTCTGCCTGCTGGCGGCGGCGGCCAGCGCGCCATAGCCGAGCCTGCGGCCGGTGGCGGCGTGGATCACCTGGCCGTCCGAGGCCGTGCAACTCGCCGGATCGACCTTCCATTGCTGCGCCGCCGCCTGCACCAGCATGGCCCGCGCCGAGGCGCCGGCCTCGCGCAGCGGCTTCCAGAAGGCGCGGATGGAATTGGAATTGCCGGTGGCCTGCAGGCCGAACACCGGATTGCCGTAGAGCTTGTCGCTCGGCGGCGCATGCTCCAGCACGATCTGCCCGTAGGCGGCGTCGAGCTCCTCGGCGAGGATCATCGAAATGGAGGTGTAGACGCCCTGGCCCATCTCCACCTGCGGCATGACCAGGGTGGTTTTGCCCGCGCCGTCGATGCGGATGAAGGCGTTGGGCGCGAACTTGCCCCGGGTGTCGTCGGGCGCCTGCTCGGCCTCGTTGGCGGCCTGGGCGGGAAGATGGAAGGCGAACAGGAAGCCGCCCGCCAGTCCGCCCTTCAGCAGGGCGCGGCGCGACGGGGTTCCGGGCATTGCCTTGGCCGTTCCCATGACCGCCCCGCTCACGTCTGGGTCTCGCCGGCCGCGCGCTTGATCGCCTCGCGGATGCGCACATAGGTCCCGCAACGGCAGATGTTCCCGGCCATCGCCGCGTCGATATCGGAATCGTCGGGACGCGGCGTCGTGGCCAGCAACGCCGCCGCCGACATGATCTGGCCGGACTGGCAGTAGCCGCACTGGACGACTTCGAGATCGAGCCACGCCTTCTGCACCTTGGCGCCGGCGGCTGTGGCCCCCACGCCTTCGATGGTGGTGACCGCGCGCTGGCCGACGACCCCGATCGGCAACAGGCAGGAGCGCACCGGGCGGCCGTCCACATGCACGGTGCAGGCGCCGCATTGCGCGATGCCGCAGCCGAACTTGGTGCCCGTCATGCCGAGGATGTCGCGCAGCACCCAGAGCAGGGGCATGTCGTTGGGAGCGTCGACCGTCCGCACATCGCCGTTGATGTTCAACGTCGTCATGACCAGCCCTCGCTACATCGCGCCAAATCTGCTTTGGCGGGGAGCGGATGTACTCGGTCGCGACGGTGCGCCCGCGGGGGCGTCCAAGTCAAAAACAATCACGCCAGCCCGGTCGGGCCGGGGCCAAAAACCGGCAGGGTGGAAAGGCTCCATCCCTGCCGGCCTGGTCCGCTCGGAGTTTAGTGCGCGGCCTTGTCCGCCTTGGCTTCGCGCGCTTCGGCCGCCGCTGTTTCGGAGCCGTTTTCGAGGATGGCGCCCGACGCGGCGTCCACGCCCACCTCATAGGTCTTCGCGCCCGACTTGATATCGAAGGAGTAGCGCAGGCCGCTGCCGCCCTTCTCCTTTTCAAGCTCCTGGTCGACGATGTCGCCCGGCCGGGCCTTGAGCGCGATGGCCCGGGCCTGGACCAGGGTCACCTTGGCCTCGGCGGCGAGCGTCTGGCCCTTGAGGGCGGTCGACGACTTGGCGAACGCCGGGGCCGTGCAGGCGACCGCGACGGCGGCGGCGATCCAGATCGAAAGTTTCATAATAGCTCCTTGGATAGAGCCCCACCGACGCAGGATAGACTCGCCGTCCTTGGTCATCCCTGACTAAGCGATTGATATTCCCCAATGTGCCCCGGGCTCCGGCGCTCCGCTACGCGCTGACGAAGGCCAGCAGGTCGGCGTTGATCACATCGGCGTGGACGGTGGCCATGCCGTGCGGGAAGCCCGGATAGACCTTCAGCGTCCCCTGTTTCAGGAGCTTGACCGAGAGCGGCGCGGAGTCCGCGAAGGGAACGATCTGATCGTCGTCGCCGTGCATCACCAGCGTCGGCGCGTCGATCGCCTGGAGGTCGGCGCTGAAGTCGGTTTCCGAGAACGCCTTGATGCACTCGTACTGGGCCAAGGCCGAGCCGATCATCCCCTGGCGCCACCAGTTGCCGATCACCCCCTCCGACGGCGCCGCGCCCGGTCGGTTGTAGCCGTAGAACGGGATCGGCACCTCCCGGTAGAATTGCGCCCGGTTGGCGGCCAAGGCCGCGCGGAAGCCATCGAACACCTCCATCGCCAGGCCGCCGGGGTTCTTCTCGGTCTTGAGCATGATCGGCGGCACCGCCCCGATCAGCACGGCTTTGGCGACGCGGCCAGGTTCGGAGCGGGCCACGTAGCGGGCGACCTCTCCACCGCCGGTGGAGTGACCGACGTGGACGGCGCCCTTGAGGTCCAAAGCCGCGGCCAACTCGACGACGTCGGCGGCGTAGGTGTCCATCTCGTGCCCGGCCGCCGACTGGCTCGAGCGGCCGTGGCCGCGGCGATCGTGGGCGATGACGCGGTAGCCGTGCTGCACGAAGAACAGCATCTGCGCGTCCCAGTCGTCGGAGCAGAGCGGCCAGCCGTGGTGGAACACGATGGGTTTGCCGGAGCCCCAATCCTTGTAGAAGATCTGGGAGCCATCCTTGACCGTCACAAACGCCATCGGCTCACCTCCTCGAGGGTGGAGCGGTCGGCCTCGATCACAGGCGTGCAGTGGCTGTGCGCGACCGCTGGGGCCGATAGCTTTAGCCGACAGGACAGCCGCGTCGAGGCGCAGCGTCCGGCTTTCACGGTTTGGTGTTCCGGCGGGCTCGCGCCAAGCCTACGCTTCCCAACCGCCGCCCAGGGCCAGGAACAGCGCGACCTGGTCCTCGGCAACCTGGGCGCGCAGGGCCGCCAGGGCCGACTGCGACGACGCCAGGGTCCGTTCCGCATCCAGGGTGGCGAGGGCGCCGCTCGTGCCCGCGGACTGCTAGCGGCGCGCGTCGGTCAGGGCGCTGGCGGCGTCGGCGCCCGGCGCCTGCAGGCTGCGTTGGCGCTCCAGGTCGTGAGTGTAGA
>JAQGII010000193.1 GCA_028291305.1 Caulobacteraceae bacterium | reverse complement strand
GTCGGCGAAGAACTGTTCGGAGGCCGCCAGCTCGGCCAGTTCCGGCATGTTCTCCCACAGCCGCTCCAGATAGCCGAGCAGCAGGGCCTGTTCGCCCGCCGTCAGGTCGCCCAGCAGCCGGCGGTTGCGCTCCTCCGCGACGATCCTGATCTGCTCGCACAGCCCCTCGCCCCTCGGAGTCAGCGACAGGCGCATCGAGCCCTCCGACGAGCGCGACACCGCGCCGGTCTCCAGCAGGGTCCTCAAGGTGCGGCTGATGGCCGCCGGATCGACGCCCAGGGACTTGGAGATCTGCGAGCCGGTGGCGGGACCGTCGTCTCCGAGCAGCAGCAGCGCCTTGGCCTCCAGGGACCCCAGGCCCAGGCGGGCATAGGTGGCGGAGGCCGTGGCGACCATGCGTCCGGCCAGGTAGCCGAGGCGCGCGGAGATGGCCACGCCCCTGGCCGAGCCATCGGGGGCTTTGCTGCGGCTCATGGCCGGCCATCGCCTATGACGTCGTTGCTGAACAGGCGAAACGCCATGAAGCCTCCCTCGGTCACCGACTCTTCTCGCGCCTCGACGGCGCTTGCGGTCCTGCCTTCATTTGACGCGAGAGCGGCGGTGTGCGCCAGCGCCCTAGCTCAACAGTAAGGCAAGAGGCATGTTCCCGCCTCGTCGATCGTGGATCAGGCCCCGGCGACGGGGATGACGTAGGGGCCCTCGGGCACGATGGCGATCGCCCCGTCGCCGTGGCGGGCGATGCTGTCCGCGATGGCCGTCTCCAGCGATCCGACTATCTCGACGCCGGTGATGCGCTGCTCCTCGGCGTCCAGCCCGCCAGTGTAGAGCTGCACCCGTCCCACCCGCATGGCCTTCAGCTGCATCTCGGTCTGCCACTCGTCGACCTCGGCCAGGGTCTTGGCGGTCAGGGTGGCGAGGAAGAGGTCGGGGCCCATCTCCACCAGCCTGGCCTGGGCCTGGCGGAACTCCTCCGAGCCGAAGCCCTCCGAGCATTCCGAGGCGATGATCAGGGTGCCGCCGGGCTCCAGGATATCGAGCGGCGTCACCATCCCCTTGATGGTCTGGTAGTAGGTCTTGTCCAGCGGATAGCCGGCCGAGGAGGTAACCACCGTCTTGAACCTGCGGCCGACGTTGATGCGGGTCGCCTGGGCGATGAACTCGACCGCCGCCAGATGGCTCTCGATGATCTCGCCGAAGGTGAGGAACACCAGGTCGCGGTCCTCGTCGATCACGGTGTTGAGGGCGTAGACCTCGCCCAGCTTGCGCACGATCTGCAGCTGCTCCTCGTGCAGTGGATTGCCCACCAGGTTGCACTGCACCGCCAGCGGATCCTCCATGAAGCGGGCGGAGTGGAAGGTGCGGATGGTCTCGTGCCCGGCCACTCCCGGCGCCACCACCTTGCGGCCCCCGGACCACCCGGCCATGAAGTGCGGCTCCACCAGCCCGGTGGCGATCCTCAGGTCGGCCTCGACCAGCAGGCGGTTGATGACCACCGGCGTGCCGCGGGTGTCGGTGGGCCCCAGGTCGACATGGTCCTCGGCGTTGCGGGCGTAGTGGTTCTCGACCCGGACGTTGTCCAGCACCCAGGGATCGCCCACCAGCTCGGCCAGTTCGGCGCCGAGGTTGGGCCGGTGCAGGCCGGTGGCGACCAGGACCACGATCTTCTCCAGGGGGATGCCGCCTTCGGCCATCGTCTCGATCATCGGCCGCAGGAAGACCCCGTTGGGCACAGGCCGGGTGATGTCGCAGATCAGGATGCAGGCGCTGCGCCGCCCCTTCGACAGCTCCAGCAGCGAGGGCGCGCCCATCGGATGGTCGAAGGCGTCGCGGATGGCGGCCTGCGGGTCGGCGATCTTGGGCAGCACGGCCTTGCGCACCACCGTGGGCCGGGCGTCGGCGGGCAGGTCCAGGTTGAGGAACCCCCGGCCATAGGCGATGGCGATGTGGTCGTGGGCCATGGCCGCTTTCCGCGATGCGAAACGCCCGGCTCAATCCGCCGGGACCTCGCGCACCTTATGGGCCAGCCGGGTCAGCGTGAAGGGCTTGGCGTCACCGGGCTAGGGCTTGCGCCCCTCGTGTTGGTCATCCTTATCGTCGTGCTTGCCGGGTCCGTGGCCCTTGTCGTGACCGGGGGTATTACGCCCCGCCTGGACGCGCTTGGCCTCTTCGGCCTGGGCCTGCTGCACCTGCGCCTGCTGCGCCTGGGCCTTGGCCAGCTGCTCCTGGGCTCGTGACGCCTCGGCCTGGGCCTTGCGGGCCTCCGCCTGCTGCTGCTCCTGGGTCTTCGCCTGCTCGCGCTGAGCCTGCTCGGCCTGATGCTGCCGCTGGCGCGCCTGGTCCTCGGCCAGGGCCTGCTGGCGGCGGCCCTCCGGCGCCTGCATCTGCTGCTGACGGGCCTGGGCGCTCGCCTGCTCGCGACGATCCGCGTCGTCCCGCGCCCGGCGGTCGTCCCCGGCCGCGACGGCCTGGAGGCGTCGGTCGGCGTCGGCGCGCCGCTGGATCTGGGTCTGGTCCTGGGCGCGCTGGACCGCGGCGCCGGCAACCTGGGCGGCATAGGCCTGGCGCTGGGCCCGCTCCTCGCCCAGGGCCGCCTGCTCGGCGCGCCCCTGATCGTCGCGTCGTCCCCGGTCGTCGCGCCAGCGGCGCCAGTCGTCGTTGCGCTGCTGCTCCGCGGCCCACTGGCGCTGCTGCGCCGAAACCTGGTCGCGGCGGGCCAGCCAGTCGGCGGCGTCGGCGGTCTGGCGCTGCTCATGCACGGCGGCCGCATAGAGTCGGCGGGCCCGGTCCAGGTAGCGGGCGGCGACATCGGCGTCGCGCGCCGCGATCGATGGCGACACCGGCCGGCCGGAGGAGTCGTAGACCACCACCAGCTGACCGCGGTCATAGGCGTAGGCATAGCGCGGATCGCGCACCAGGAAGGGCTGGTCGGCGCCCGCGCGGTAGTAGTAGTCGCGCTCGCCGTCGGAGGTCCGTTCGATCACGCGGTAGTCGCCGCTGCGCGAGCGCCAGATCCAGGGGCGGGCGCCGTCGTAGTCGATGGCGTAGTCCGGCGGGCTGTCGCCGAAGGCGTCCCCCAGGGCATAGGCGTCGTCGATGTAGCGGTAGGGCTCGCGCACCACCTCCGCGGACGCCGGGCGGATCGTTGCGGACGATGCGGGCCCTGCGGGGGCCGCGGCCTGGGTATTGGCCGGCGGCTTGTCGCAGGCGGTCAACAGCAGGCCGGCGGCGGCGAGAAAGGTCGATGTCGATAGGAACTGGCTCTTATGCATGGCATTCAAATCCTCGAGACGGTGGACCGTTCCGGCGCGGTGCGTCTGGTCGGGAGGTGGAGATGCGTTCGAGACTCCTGATCGCCCTGCCCCTGATCGGCGTGTGCCTGGTGCTCGCGCCCTCGCCCGCCGCCGCCCAGGACTGGCAGGACTACCCCTATCCGGAACACGGCTTCGCCGTGCATTTCCCGGCGCCGCCCACCGTGACCAAGGGCGTCTACAAGACGACAACGGGAATCGCGGTGCCCTCGACCGTCTATGCCGTGAAGAAGGACAACATCCTCTACAGCGTGACGGTCGGCGATTTCTCGCAGACGGCCATCGACGACCAGGCGGTGATCGACGATGCGGTGAAGGCCGCGGGCCTGGCCGGCGAGATCAAGCTCGACGTCGACGCGCGCATCAGCCGGCGATACGGCCCCGAGCTGAGCGTCAAGGGCAAGGACGGCAGCTATTCCATGATGGCCATCTTCTTCTTCGACCACCGCTTCTACAACCTGGTCGGCAAGGTCATGCCCCCGGACGCCGAAGCGGGAGCCAGCAAGACGATCCGCTTCCAGCAGTCGCTGCAGTTCCCCGGGATCTGATGCGGGCCGGCGTCCTCGCGATGATCGCGGCGGCGTGCGCCGGCTCGGCCCAGGCCCAGCAGGCGC
>JAQGII010000185.1 GCA_028291305.1 Caulobacteraceae bacterium | reverse complement strand
GAAGGTCGCTCACGGCTCGCCGGCCCAATAGGCCAGGTTGCCTTCGAAGGCCTCGCCCAGCGCCAGGATGTGCGCCCGAAGCTCGCGGCGCAGGTCGTCCACCGCGGTCAGCTCGGTGTCCAGCACGCGACCTTCCAGCACGGCCGTGTTCAGGGCGCGGGCGATCTGGTTGACGTTGACGCCGATGCGCCGCAGCTCGCTCCGCACGCCCGTCAGCAGCAGCGCATCCGACCGCGCGAAGGTCGGCTGGCCGAGCACCCGGCGGCGGACGAGCGCGGAGATCCAGGTCGCCCGGCGCAGGCCCAGGGCGGCGGCCTCGACGTCCACGCCGGCCGCCTCAGCGGCGGTCAGGCGCAGCATGATCCGCGCGCCCCTCGGAGGTCTTGAGGTCTCCGTCGGCACCGTTTCGCATGAGCCAGCCGCCGATCGGATCAGGCGCCGCAGGAGCGGCGAGCGGCCGCCAGCCGGACCGGCGGCCAGGTCAAACCGGGCGGCAAGATCGTTGGGGACGCGAACGCTGAACGTCGCCATGGCCTGCAGAGTGGTTAGATCGCACCGCCGCCGCGAGGCGTAACCTTACGCGCCCGCCGTCATACAAAGCTGCCGGCTAGGCTATCCTGCCCTCAACCTCCCACAACGAGACGGGGCCTCAAGCGGAAAGAACCTGGGGTACAACTACCGCCTAGCTCTATGATAAAAACTTTCGATCGGCGGAGGGCCTATGCTGACCCTGGAAGACCTGAAGGTGGCACTAGCGGAACAGGGTGATTCCGCCTGGGTACCCGCCGCGGAGCCAATCTTTCCCCCAATCGGTGGGGGGACTGCCAGTCACCTCTTTGGCCTACAGATCTCTCCAGCCGACCGGGCGATGCTTCAACCTTCGGATCAAGCATCGTTTGCGGGCGCTCCGTTGCCGCCGAAAGTCGACTGGCGATCCGATGGCGGTGGAAGGGTCACGAAGGTCAAGCATCAGGGTGATTGTGGGTCCTGCGTCGCGTTTGCGACGTGCGCGGTAATGGAAAGCGCCCATATGATCGGCAGCGGCGCTGTGCTCGATCTCTCAGAGGCGCACCTGTTCTACTGCAATGGCGGCTCCTGCTTGGCGGGTTGGAGTTTCGTTCCGGCGCTCGAAGCGGCTCGAATGATCGGCATCGGTCTGCAATCCGATTTTCCCTACGTCGCCCATGATGTGGCGTGCGTGCAGATCAAGCCGGCCGTCACCCTGAAGTCCTATCGCCGTGCTCTCAGCCGAGCCGAGCGAAAACGCGCTTTGGTCAGCGGGCCCGTCATTGGCGGCATGCAGGTTTTCAGTGACTTTGCCTTCTATAAGAGTGGCATCTACCGACATGTCTCAGGAGATTTCGAGGGGAACCACGCGATTGCGGTGGTCGGCTACGACGACGAAGACGGGTGCTGGATTTGCAAGAACAGCTGGGGCCAAGACTTCGGCGAGGACGGCTATTTCCGCATCGCCTACGGTGAGTGTGAACTGGATGATGTGAATCCGTTTTATGCTGTGGAGTTGGCCTAGCCATGCAGGAGGCTTCGCTAGACGGCGGTGTAGACGTCCAGGTAGGTGAGCCCTTCAAGGTTCAGGTGCGCGCCGAGGGCGCGACCGGGCGTCTGTGGGAGTTTAAGACCCCGGACACCATCACGGCGGTCGAGACCGTGACCGAGCCGCAGTCTGGGTTCGGCGGGCGACCCACGCGCTGGCATGTCTTCCGGTGTGAGGCCGCCGGCGAATACCTGATCAAACTTCGACTGCACCGGCCTTGGGAGAGCAGCGGCGAAGACCACGTCGTCCGGGTCGTCTGCCGACCCTAAGCTGCTGCGATCTCGATCGGGATGGCGGTGTAGATCTCTTCCTCTCGCGTGCGGATCGACACGATGAGGCTGTAGCAAACGAGGTCCCCGACTCGCTCCGCATCCTTCGACCACCATCCCCCGCGGGGGAAGACCGCAACGCCGCCCATCTCGGCCAACTCACGCGCCGGACCGGTCCAACGGTCGTGTTTCAGACCGCCGCGCCCGCGTTGGCGATCTCCAAATTCCCACCTCGACTTCGGAGACTTCTGGGTCTCGCCCGCCACCAGCTTGTTCAAGCGTGAGATGGTCTGTTCTTCAGTCTCCTTCGGACGGCGCATGCTGAAGTCCAGGCCGTGGGACGCATACTGGTCGAACGCCCCTATCAGCGCGGCGCCAGCATTCGGCTCGATGAAGTAAGAGAGCGTCACCCGCAACTCGGCCCGCTCGTCGCCGAGGTCATCGAGGATCTCGATCGGCCATGGCAGGCTGTGGAAGGCCATCTCGCCGAGGACCGTTTGCTTCTTCTCGTTGAGCCGAACCGGAAGCAGCTCGCCTTGCTGGATCAAGGTGAGGCTGTTTCTGGCGTTCTCCAGGGCGCGACGGGTGTCGGGTCGACCGTAGCCATAGCGAGCCAGTAAGGCCGCCTTCTGCTGCCCGTACTTTTCCGGAATGTGGGCGACCCGGGCTCGCATCGCCGGGGTGTGCTCGGTCGCGTGGACCATGAGCCCACGGATCGTCTCGGGCCAGAACAGCGGGTATTCCGCCTGGAGCCGGGCGCAGAATCCGGCCGCCGCCGCCGTCGCGGCACTGGTCTGGCCGGTGAGGCAGAGCGGATTGGCCGCGTCGTTGCTGGTGGTGAGCATCAGCAGTCCCGGATGCGGGGCGATTGCCTTCGTCACGGGGTCGAGCTGCTGGTTTCCACCTTCGAATACGATGTCGGGCTTGGAAGGGGGACGAGCGTCCCGGTCCCAATTCACGGCGGTGCGCGACCAGGGGCAGAGGTCGCCCTGAGGGGCGAGGGCCTGCAAGGGACCGAGTTCGGTCTCGAGGTCCGTGCAAGCCGCGACGGTGAGGACGTTCCAGGCCTGCGCGGGTGCCTGGATGCCGTGGAACTCGTTGGCGCTCTGGTAGTCCTGGTGCCCGTGCGTATCCGGCAGGTTCCCCGCCGAGGCGCAAAACAACCTTCGCCGCGCCGGGTTGAAAGCGAGCTTGTCAAGTTCAGTGGAGAGGCTCGAGGGAACACCATCCGAGGCCTCCTCCGGAGCGTTCATTGCAAAGCAGAACGTCCGCTTCGCCTCCCGTGCGGCCTCGATGGCGGCGACCGCATCGCGCACGCGGGCCGCCGGGAGGGTCGGCGTGTCGCCCGCGCCGGGCGGTGGTTGCACCGCGACGGATTCGAGGTCGACGAGCAGATCGGCGACGCCGCCCGTCAGCAGACCCGGGAGGTCGCTAAAGAGAGCCAAGCCTGCCATCTTAGTTCCATGCCCGTCGTAGTCGTGCGGAGTGTAGGTCCCTCCGACCACGAGCTTGACCTTGGTCGACGGCGCAAGAAGGGGATGGTCGGACACTCCGGTATCGAGCACGCAGACGCTCGGCGCGCCGTCGTTCGCGGGCGTCACCCTTCGCACCGCAGCGGTCACTGCCGCCGTCTGCACCGCCGCTGTCATCTGGATCAAGCCGGCGTTCAAGCTCGACGCCGGCCTCAGTTGTGCAACGGATGCGCTCCGCGCCAACCGGTCCATCGCCGTCCTCCGCGCATAGACCGGCAAGATGCACGCAGTCTCGAACACAACAGCATCTGCCACCCGGCTGCGAAGATCGAGGTCGCGGAGAATCTGCCGGATCCGCTCTTCGCGCTCAGGCTTCAGCCAGATCTCCCAGGCGGCCTCGTCGTCGCCCTCTGGGATCGGCATATCCGACGCCCAAAGATCGTCCACCGTGGTCATCGCGATCTGAGGCGCAGACTCGAAGAAGTTGAAGTAGTGCGGCTTCGGCCCCTCGTCGTACTCGATGTACTTGTCCGCGGCGCGCTGAAGCTTGTCGAACGTCTTCGCCACCCAGGCGATGTTCGTACGGGCTTTCTCTTCGAAGCCGATTTTCGACAGCACCTCGGGACCTCCGGGCACCGTCGGGGTCACACCCCATTCCGTCGTCGCCCGCACTGACACCGGCAGGGTCGCGAGGCTCATGGCCACAGTGTCGTCGTCGGCTGTGGCGGCACCTTCGGCCAGGACCGCTTGCAGTTCCTCGATGATGCGTGAGGCGTTGAGGTCACGACGCTCGACCGGAGGCGGTCCTGGCCCGCCCGAGGCGCGGCTCTTCGAGGCGAAGTCTAGTCGCCGCCCAGGCTGTGCAACCAAAAGATGCGGGCGCTCGACGGCCATCGAGCCCTACATGCCCGATTCGGCGGCGAAATCCCTCAACTACTTGGTGTTGTACGTAGGATAGTGGCGCCGGTCCCCGAGCGCCGCGACGACTATGGCGGTGGTGAAGAGGGCGTCGTTCTCCAGCACCGCCGTACGGGCGGCGTCCTCGGCGGCGCGGACCATGTCCGCCTGGCTGAGGCCAGCCGACTCTCCCTCAACCACTGTCCAGTTCACGGCTCCGAGATCGAAGGCAAACAGCGCTTTCTCGAAGACCCGTCTAGCGTCCCCACCCGACGGAAGGTGATATTCGATCGTTCCGTCGAAGCGCCGGAAAACGGCCGGATCGAGCAGTTCGGGATGGTTGGTGGCGGCCAGGATGAGCGCATCGCTGCCGTCTTCGTCTAGGAATTGCAGCATCGAGTTGAGCATGCGCCGGGCTTCACCGACGTCGTTGCCAGTCAGCCGCTTTGACGCCAAGGCGTCGAACTCATCGAAGAAGTAGACCCCTCGACCGTTCTGCATCGCATCGAACACCAAGCGCAGCTTTGCAGCGCTCTCGCCCATGAACTTCGTGATGACCCCGTCCAGCAGGATTGTATAGAGCGGTCCGCTCAATTCGCCGGCGAGGGCCGAGGCCGTCATTGTCTTGCCCGTGCCCGGGGGGCCGACGAGCAGAAATTTACGGCGGGGCTTGAGGCTGTGTTGCGCCAGCGTCTCGCGATGGCGTTGTTCCTCGACGATGCGCCGTAGCCGCTCACGCAGGCCATCTTCGAGGACCATGTCCGACAGTCGGGTCAGGGGGAAGTTTGCCGAGACCAAGCCGGCCAATTCGCCCCGTGGCTTGATGACCGGGATCGGATCCGTGGACCGCGATGCGGGGCCGCGTCCCTCGCCGGCTGTCCGCATGAGGGTCTTAATCTCGTCGGCCAGCCGATGGTGACCACGCTTTCCGGCATCGGCCGCCAAGTCCATCGCAAGGGACCGAAACCGCCCGTCATCGCCTTGGGCGAAGCTGCGGAAGAGCGAGATCAGCTGAGTTTGGGTAACCACCCGGGAGGCTCCTACGGCGAGTCCGCCGCCTGCAAAATCTAGAGGTTTAGCGCTCGGAAGAACATGATGTTATAAATAGGGTAAATAACCTCTTTTCGGCTCTTTCATGTCGTATATGACATGAACTCCGCTTGGTGATCACGGGACATGAATTGGGAAAAACGCGCGGCGCGATGCCTACGCGTGGAGATGGCAAGGCGTGGTGTGAAGTTCCCAACGCTTGCGAAGTTGATGGCCGATAACGGCCACCCGGTCACCGCGCAGAGCCTACGGAACAAAGTGTCGAGGGGCTCCTTCAGCGCGGGGTTTCTCCTTGAAGCGCTCACCCTGCTTCGCTGCGAGGCGGTTCATCTGGACCGCCTTGGCGACGATGCCTGACTGCGCAAAATGAGACGCCTGGCAGTCGCTTTACACGCTCGACATGGGCTGACGCTAAGGCCTCACCTACCTGCCCGAACTGCAGATTGCTCGAAGGTCCGCTCAAAATCAGGAGCCGACGCTCGGTCTCAAATGATCACACCAATGGTGCGAACCTGCGAAGGGCACGGTCGAAATCAAGGTGGGAGCGGACAACACGTCTAAGTCTGAGACGCACAGTTGGTGCGAGCGGACCAAGATGAACCGCTGACCTCCACGATCGCTAGGGTGTGCCCGCCTTTCGCGCGTCTCGGTCTCCGGCGCCGGTGTGGCGCGGCAACGCGGACGGCGGACCATGGACAAAGTAAGGCGGAAGCCACCGGCTCCGCATGCGCTCGGCGGCGCCCCCCTCACTCTTCGCGGCCTTCCGCCATCGCCTCCGGCGCGCAAACGGCCCGGGCCCGGGCCCCGACCTCGACCGTTGGAGGAGTTCCCAACGCCTTCTGATGAGGCGTGGGAAGACACACCCGTCTTCCACGCTGCCTTGGACCTGCACATGCGTCGCCATGGGGACAATCCCTATCGTCTTCGGCGCGTGCTCTCGATGAAAGGCTTTCGGGTCGATTGCACCACCCTTCGAACCTGGCGACTTGGCGTGAAGTCACCCGCACATCGCGACAGCCTCGCGATCCTCGGCTGTCTGGAGGCGCGCTGGAGACTGCCTGCCGGCTATTTCCGGTCCAAACTTCCTCGCACCGGTCGCGCCACGAAGGGCCACGACCTGCCCGGTCTGCCCGGTTCGGAGCGACGCCGGATCGCTTGGCACCTTCCAGATGACTTCGACGATAGGCCGAGGGAGGAGCGCGACGAGATCGTCGCGTGGGTCCGCCGCGTCATCGTGTCGGGCGCGACCGACTATCGCCGCTACCAAGCGGCAGCGTTGAAGCAGCCGTTCGCGGTCCGCTTCCCCGGCTTGCACCTCGTCGGTGACGGGGTGAAGGAAACCATCCCCGACGGCGGCCGAGCCGGCAACGTCAGGGCGCCTGCGCAGCTCGCGGCAGAGATGGCCGAATTGATCGAGTTCAAGACCGCCACCCTGACCCGCCTCGGCTACAGACGCAGCGGAGTGTGGGGCAAGGTGACCGCGCTCCAGAAGGTCAAGCACCTCGGACTGATGTTCGGAGCCTTAGTGGCCTCGCCGGCCGGCCCGGTAAGCGGCCGCGGCATCCCACTTTCCAGCCTGAGCTCCGCGCTGCTCGTCCTGCCCTCCGTCTGGGACTGGTACCTGCGCTGGCGGGAACAACGTCGCGGCTTCTACACGGCGTGGGAGACGGACATGCTGGCGAACGCTGCCGCCCTCACCCACCCCGAAACGGGATGGCTGACCCAGACCCCTGGCCTTGTGTCGAGGCTTGGGCCCGTCCCAGGCCTGGCGACAGAGGAGGAGGTCCTGAACGTCGGCGAGGATTGGAAGGCCGCCTGCGGCCGCCTCTACGAATTCGCCCTGGCACGGGGCGTGGAACTCCGGCGGGCCACCCGTGTGCACCGTGACCCCTTCGAGGCGGTCCTCGCGGTATTGGAGGCCGAGAGCCCCGTGGCCGAATACCGAAAAATCGCCGATGAGATCCTGCGTCTGGCGCCTTGCGCCCGCCGCTACCCGAAGGCGGCGGCCGAGGCGGCGCGGTCCTACCTGATGATCCGCCTGGGGCTGCATCTCGGCTTCCGCGAGAAGAACCTGCGCCAACTGCTTATCTGTCGCCGGGGTGACACGCCCACGCCAGAGCGTCGCCTAGTCGACTCCGCGTGCGGGGAACTTCGCTGGAGCGAGCGAGACGAGGGGTGGGAAGTCTTCGTCCCCGCCAACGCCTTCAAGAACGCGAACTCGTCCTTCTTCGGGAAGCGACCCTTCCGCCTGCTGTTGCCTGACCTTGGCGACCTCTACGCGCACATCGAGCGGTACGTAGGGCGCCACCGGCCTGTGCTCCTGGGGCCTCGAGCTGACCCGGGTACCTTCTTCGTCAAGTCGGGTAAGGGGCCAGCCGGTGGCGCGACCTACAACCAGACCACCTTCTACGAGGCCTGGCGGTGGACGATCCAGCGGTACGGGACCTTCAACCCCTACACTGGGCGCGGCGCCATCCCCGGCCTGCTCCCACACGGCCCGCACAATGTCCGCGACGTGCTCGCCACCCACATCCTCAAGCAGACGGGTTCATACGAGCAGGCGAGCTACGCGATCCAGGACACGCCCGAGATGGTCGCCAACCACTACGGACGGTTTCTGCCCGCGGATAAGGCAGCCATCGCGGCGCAAATCCTGAACCGCGTCTGGGAGTAGGCGACCCCACACGCGGGGCCCGCCGCAATTCAAACGCCGGCGAGGCACTGCCCGCGGGGCCCGTCGATTGCCCGAAGCGTAGGTCTACGTCCTTCCGTTAGAACCGGGACGGACACATTCTGAGCCTGCCCAGACGTGATCGAGGCTGGCGCGGGCGGGCTCGACCGGCCGTCCGGGCGAGCCCGAAGCGAGGAGCGAAGCAGGCATGTCCGAACCCACCTACCTGACCCCTGAGGAGGTGACCGAACGCTACCGCGGCGAAATCACTCCAGGAACGCTGCGGAACTGGCGATGCCTTCGCATCGGGCCCTCCTATGTGAAGGTCGGCAAAGGCGTGCTCTATCCAATCAGCGAGCTTGAAGCCTGGGATCGACGGAATCGCGTCGAATGTCGGCCGGCGCGGTGACGGACCGGGATCGAATCACTGGGGGCGGTATTGCGGCCGATACCGCACCCAAACCGCTCCCAATTACAGCCCCCAGTAGCGGCTTGTTCTGACATTTTCTCCTTTACTTTCAGTATATTAGATATTCCGACCGCGTCGTGCACAATCACCCGTCCGGCGACCCGACCCCCTCGGCGGCGGACGTCGACATGACCCGCCAGATC
>JAQGII010000179.1 GCA_028291305.1 Caulobacteraceae bacterium | reverse complement strand
CTGCTGCGAGCCGAGCACCCCGGAATCGACGAAGGCCACGGCCCCGAACGGTCCGGTGATCTTCTGGCGGACCTCGAACGAGGTCTCGATCAGCGAGATCCCGCCCTGGGGCGAATTGTCGGGGAAGCGGGGTCCGACCCCCTGGTAGGAATAGCCGCGCACCGATCCGCCGCCGCCCGAATAGAAGCGCCGCGACGCGGGGATGGCGGGGATCGAGCCGTTGAAGATGTCGCCGATGCGCAGGCGGGCGGCCAGCACCGTGGCGCCGTCGGTCTGCAGGGGGACATAGGCGCTGGTCTGCATCTGGGCGCGCAGATAGGCGATGGGGCCGCTGCCGAAGCTGGCGGTGGGTTCGGCGGTCAGCGCCAGCCGCCAGCCCCGGCGCGGATTGAGGATGTCGTCGGAGTGGTCGAAGGTCAGGGACGTGGAGCCGATGATGGTCTCCAGCGGACGCGCCTTCTTGACCAGCACGCCGTTGATGACCTGGGGCTCGTCGTCGCGGCTGCCCACCAGGGTTACGCCGTAGGTGAAGAAGTCATTGCGCCCGAAGCGCTGCTCCAGGTCGGCGCCGATGCGGGCGCCGTTCTCCAGATAGGCGTTGGTGTTGTCGCGGTAGATGGAGGTCGACAGCTTCAGCGTGCGCTGGGCGTTGAGCCAGTTGGGCAGGTCGAGCTCGACGCCCGCCTGGCTGAGGATGTCCGCCGCCTGGGCCGAATAGGTCAGGGTGTCGCCGCGCCCGAAGGTGTTGTAGCGGACCCACTTGGCGTCCACGCCCGTGCCTTCCGCCGTCGAATAGCTGGCGCCCAGCTCCAGCGTCGACTTGGGCCGGTCCACCAGGGTCACGTCCACCGGCCGGCGGCCGTCCGCGTCCGGCTTGGGGTCCAGGGCCACCGTCACGGAATCGAACACCGAGGTGTCGCGCAGCCGCTTTTCCAGCTGGGCGACCTGGTCGGGGTCGTAGGCGTCGCCCGGCTTCCACGGCGGCAGGGAATTGACCCAGGCGGCGTGGGTGCGGCCCTGGCTGTTCAGCTTGATGCCGTCCATCCGCACCAGGGCGCCGGCGTCGATGCGGAAGGTGGGCTGCACCGTGCGCGGGATGTGATCGACCGTGACTTCGCGCGGCTGGACCTTGGCGTCGGCGTAGCCGCGCTTCTCCACGGCGGCCACCACCCGCCCCTCGGCGTTCAGCACGTCGGCCGCGCGGCCGGGCGCGCCGATGGTCAGGCCGATGGCGGACTTGCCGGCCAGCTGGGCCACGGTGACCGGCGGATCGCCCACCCAGCTGACCTTGGGGTCGGCGAACGCGAAGCGGGGACCGGGGGTGACGCGCACCACCGACTGGGGCTGGTCGCCCTCGCCCACGTCCGGTTCGACGACCGCTTCATAATAGCCTTCCGAGCGCAGCACGCTGGCCACGTCGTCGGCCGCGGCGGCGGCCCGGCGGCGCGCCTCGAAGCGGCTCTGCGGCGGGTTCTTGGCCGTGCCGACGGCGCGCTCTATCTCCTGGCGCAGACGGTTGTCGGCGACGCCCTGGATGTGAGCTTTCGGTTCGTCGGCCCAAGCTGCCCACGCCGCGGCCAGGATCCCGGTCGCCGCGCCTGCGGCTGCCGCCAAGCGGAGTGGTTTCAAGCCATGGTCCTCGCCAAGGGCCCCACGGTCGATTTAGCCTGATTGTACAGGGCCGTCACGACGGCCTGGTGGTCTGGGATGACATTTGGCGCATGGCGGATCGCCGCAACTTTGCTCTAGATCTGGGCAATTGCCCAATTATTGGGCAATCAAGGGGGTGTCGGCCGACGTCAGGCGCGCGCCGGAAAAAGCCCTACCGCTTTCGCGGCTGGCGCATAGTCTGAAAATAGCCAAAAGTTCAAAGCCCATCGGACTTTCAGACGCGACGGTAAACATATTGACGGCCTCCGCCAAACGCATCGAGTCCTCCTCCGAGCCGCCCGGCTCGGATACCCCCATGTATGACGAGATGTTCAAGACGGATGGCTCCGTCCGCCCCGCCTACGCCTCGCTCAACGACCACATCTCCAAACTGTCGCCGGACGAACTGGGTGACCGGCAGAAGACGCTCGAGCGGTCCTTCCTGCTGCAGGGCATCACCTTCACCGTCTACGGGGCCGAGAGCGCCACCGAACGGATCATCCCCACCGACCTGTTCCCCCGCATCATCGACGCCAAGGCCTGGTCGCGCATCGAGACCGGGCTCGAGCAGCGCCTGCAGGCGATGAACATGTTCCTGGCCGACATCTACGGCCAGCAGACCATCCTCAAGGACGGCGTCGTCCCGCGCGACCTGGTGCTGGGCGCGCCCTCCTATCGCCGCGAGATGATGGACCTCTACGTGCCGCACTCGGCCTACGCCAACGTCTGCGGCACCGACCTGGTGCGCAACGAATACGGCGACGTGATGGTGCTGGAGGACAACCTGCGGGTGCCGTCCGGCGTGTCCTACATGCTGGCCAACCGCGACGCCTCCAAGCGCACCTTCCCGGACGCCTTCGGCGCGGCGCGGGTGCGGCCGATCGAGAACTATCCGGACCTGCTGCTGGCCACGCTGAAGAGCATGGCGTCGGAATGGCGCGCCAGTCCGCAGGTGATCGTGCTGACCCCCGGCGTCTACAACTCCGCCTATTTCGAGCACGCCTACCTGGCGCGGCTGATGGGCGTGCCGCTGGTCGAGGGCCGCGACCTCGTGGTGCACGACAACATGGTCTACATGCGCACCACCCTGGGCCTGCGCCGGGTGGACGTGATCTACCGGCGGGTGGACGACGACTTCATCGATCCCCTGACCTTCCGCCGCGACTCCTCGCTGGGCGTCGCCGGCCTGTTCAACGCCTATCGCTCCGGCTCGGTGGTGATCGCCAACGCCCCGGGCACGGGGGTGGCCGACGACAAGGCCGTCTACGCCTATGTGCCGGACATCATCCGCTACTATCTGGACCAGGACCCGATCCTGCCGAACGTGAAGACCCACCTGTGCCGCGAACCGGCGGCGCTGCAGCACACCCTGGCCAACCTCGACAAGCTGGTGGTCAAGGCGGTGGGGGCGTCCGGCGGCTACGGCATGCTG
>JAQGII010000177.1 GCA_028291305.1 Caulobacteraceae bacterium | reverse complement strand
ACCCTGCCGCTCGGCGCCGCGGGGGCGCGCGTGTTCGTCGCGGGCGTCTGGCGCGACTACGCCCGCCAGTACGGGGCCATCGCCATGGAGGGGCCCGCCTACACCCGCCTGACCGGCGACCCCCTGCGCACCAACGCCTCCATCGCCGTCAGCCCCGGCGCCCGGGAGGACGTCGTCGCCCGGGCTGTGCGCGCCGCCCTGCCGCCGTCCCTGGCCGCCCACGCCGGCATCGCCAAGCCGCGCGAGATCCGCGCCCGCGCCCTGGCCGTGTTCGACCGCAGCTTCGCCGTCACCTACCTGCTGGAAGCCATCGCCATCCTGGTGGGCCTGGCCGGGGTGGCCGCCACCGTCTCGGCCCAGACCCTGGCCCGCGCCAAGGAGTTCGGCATGCTGCGCCACGTGGGCGTGCTGCGCCGCCAGGTGACCGCCATGCTGGCCACCGAAGGCGCCCTCCTGGGCATGGTCGGCGGCGTCGCCGGGATCGGCCTGGGCCTGGCCATGAGTCAGGTGCTGATCCACGTGGTCAATCCCCAGTCGTTCCACTGGACGATGGACACCCGCCTGCCCTGGAGGTTGTTCCGGGGCGTGGCCGTCTCGCTGGTGGTCGCGGCGGCCGGAACCGCCCTGCTGGCCGGTCGACGGGCACTGTCGGCCGAGGCGGTGCGCGCCGTGCGCGAGGACTGGTGAGAGGATGCGCCGCGGGCTTCGCCTGACCCTGCTCGCCCTGCTGGCGGCGGCCCAGACCGCCGCCGCCGCCCGCCCCCCGGCCGCGCCGGGGGCGCCGGTCTACGCCCCGGTCCTGCCCGGCCGGCCGCTGGCCTTTCCCGCCGATCACGGGGCCCACCCGCAGCACCGCACCGAGTGGTGGTACATCACCGGCTGGCTCGACACGCCCGACGGACCCCAGGGCTTCCAGGTCACCTTCTTCCGCTCGCGGCCGCAGGTGGACCAGCGCAACCCCAGCGCCTTTGCCGCGCGTCAGGTGCTGTTCGCCCACGCCGCCCTGTCCGATCCCAGGACTGGCAGGTTGCTGCACGACCAGCGCATCGCCCGCCAGGGCTTCGGCCTGGCCCAGGCCTCCACCGCCGATACCGACATCGTGCTGGACGACTGGCGCCTGAAGCGCAAGGCGGACGGGCGCTTCCTGGCCAAGGCCGGCGGCAAGGAATTCGGCCTGGACCTGGCGTTCACCCCGACGCAGGGCGTGCTCCTGCAGGGCGACGGCGGCTACAGCCGCAAGGGGCCGCGGGCCGGCGAGGCCAGCCATTACTACAGCATCCCGCACCTGAAGGTTTCCGGCCTCCTGCGGCGCGGCGCGCGCGCCATGAAGGTCAGCGGCGAGGCGTGGCTGGACCGCGAGTGGTCGTCCACCCTGCTCGACCCCCGGGCCGTGGGCTGGGATTGGACCGGCCTCAACCTGGACGACGGCGGAGCGCTGATGGCTTTCCAGGTGCGCGACGCGGCCGGCAGGCCGCTGTGGGCGGGGGGAGCGTTACGGTCGCCCGACGGCTCGGTCGTCAACTTCGCGCCCGCAGACGTGACGTTCGCGGTCCGGCGACGCTGGCGCTCGCCCCGGACCGGCGCCGACTACCCTGTCGACAGGCTGCTGACCGTGCGCCTGCCCCGAGGACCGCGTCGGTTCGCCATCACCCCCCTGTTCGACGACCAGGAGCTGGACAGCCGTCTTGGCGGCGGACCGGTCTATTGGGAAGGCGCCGTGCGCACCGATGGCGGCCGCGGCTATCTGGAACTGACGGGATACGTCGCGCCGCTGAAGTTCTAAGCCCCCGGCGAGCCGCCCCGCCTTCCCAAAAAAGAAGCTGCCAACCCATCCCGCCAGGGTCTAAAATGGACACCGCGGGCGAATGAAATCCGCGCCATCGACGCGGTCCCGCTCGTTAGGAACAAAGGCAAGATTGCGGCGTTGCACTAAAAACACCCGTAGACTCTAAGTCCAGGGAGAAAAAACGGTGAAGGGAGCGAAAACAGTAGAGCCCAAGGATGGCGCATCCTTCGGCTCGGATGAAATGTCTATCTTCCGATGGCTTCAGTATGTTCCCTGCTGCGATGGCTGGGGACTATTCCACGTCGGCCCGTTGTCCCAGGGCCTGCTTTCGGAACCCGAACCGCCGGCCCCGGCCCCCGAACCCCCGAAGGCGCTGCAATGAGCGCCGCGCCGGCCTTGATCTACGTCCTCGCCGCGGCCGTTCTGGTCGCCACCACATGGTGGGTGGTGAACAACTTCCTCCATCACCCCTAGCCGTTCCGCGGGGCTCGCCCGGACGCCTTTGCCAGGCATTGATCCGTATACGGTGCGGGTCCGCTTGAGCGGGTCCCGACCGGGACGCGCATCAGCAGGCGGTCCGCAAATGAACAGCAGATGAAGGCATCATCCCAAGTCTGTTCAGGCTCGAAGCTTAATCTGTTCTCCATCAGCGGCGCTATCGCCGCGGCCCAGCGAATGGAGAACCGATATGAAACTCAAAACCGGCATCCTGGCCGCCGCCGCGGCCGTTGCCCTGGCTGTCCCCGCCGCTGCGTTGGCGCAGCCCGGCTATGGCTACGGCTACCGGTACGGCTATGACCGGCCGACCTACGGCGACCGCTACTATCGGCAAGACTGGCGGCGCATGCAGCGTGAGCGCGAGTGGCGGCGGGAGCAGTTCCTTCGCCATCAGCGTTGGCTCTACGAACATCGCTATGGCGGCTACGGCTACCGCGACCGCTACGGGCGGTGATTCCAGATCCGCAAATGGGAGGCGCGGCGGAAGGCGCGTCATGACGGTCGCTTTCCCGCAGGCCGATCGCCGCCCGTCGCCTCACGCCAAGCTCCCCACGGCGCCTAGCAAGCCACGGCCAATG
>JAQGII010000153.1 GCA_028291305.1 Caulobacteraceae bacterium | reverse complement strand
GCCGGCTTCGCGCGGAACTGACTAGGCCCTAGCGCAAAGCCGCCTGGGCCGCGGCCAGCCGGGCGATCGGCACGCGGTAGGGGGAGCAGGACACATAGTCCAGGCCGACCTCCTCGCAGAAGGCGATCGAGGCCGGATCGCCGCCATGCTCGCCGCAGATGCCCATCTTCACGTTCGGGCGCGTCCTGCGGCCCCGCTCGGCGGCGATGCGGATCAGGTCGCCGACGCCGTCGCGGTCGAGCGAGACGAAGGGGTCCTTGTCGAAGATGCCCTTGTCCAGATAGGCGTTCAGGAAGCGGCCGGAATCGTCGCGGCTGATGCCGAAGGTGGTCTGGGTCAGGTCGTTGGTGCCGAACGAGAAGAACTCGGCGCTCTTGGCCAGGTCGTCGGCGCGCAGGCAGGCGCGGGGCAGCTCGATCATGGCGCCGACCTGGTAGGCCAGCTTGACGCCGGTCTCGGCCATCACCGTCTCGGCGACGCGGTCGGTCAGGGCGCGCAGGTAGTCCATCTCCTCGCCCTTGGTCACCAGCGGATGCATGATCTCGACGGTGGGCGCCTCGCCCTTCGACGCCACGGCGGTGGCCGCCTCGAAGATGGCCCGCACCTGCATCTCGTAGATCTCGGGGTAGGACACCCCCAGCCGGCAGCCGCGATGGCCCAGCATGGGGTTGGTCTCGTGCAGCTCCTGGGCGCGGCGCAGCAGCTTGGCGGCGTCCAGTCCCGTGGCCTCGGCCACCGCCCGCACATCCTCTTCGGTCTGCGGCAGGAACTCGTGCAGCGGCGGGTCCAGCAGGCGGATGGTGACCGGCAGGCCGGCCATGATGGTGAACAGCTGCTCGAAGTCGTCGCGCTGCATCGGCAGGATCTTGGCCAGGGCCGCGCGCCGTCCGGCCTCGTCGTCGGCCAGGATCATCTCGCGCACGGCGGCGATGCGGTCCTCGTCGAAGAACATATGTTCCGTGCGGCACAGGCCGATGCCCTCGGCCCCGAACTGGCGGGCGGTCTTGGCGTCCAGCGGCGTCTCGGCGTTGGCGCGCACCTTCAGGCGGCGCACCTGGTCGGCCCAGCCCATCAGGGTGGCGAAGTCGCCGGTCAGTTCCGGCTCGATCATCTTGACCGCCCCGGCCAGGATCTCGCCCTTGGAGCCGTCGACGGTGACGATGTCGCCGGCCTTGAAGGTGCGGCCGCGGGCGCGGAACAGCCCGGCCTTCTGGTCGATGTGCAGTTCCCCGGCGCCGGACACGCAGGGCCGGCCCATGCCGCGGGCGACCACGGCGGCGTGGCTGGTCATGCCGCCGCGGGCGGTGACGATGCCGCGCGCGGCGTGCATGCCGTGGATGTCTTCCGGACTGGTCTCGTCGCGCACCAGGATCACGGCGTCGCCGGCCGAACCCAGCCGCTCGGCCTCTTCGGAGGTGAAGACGACCTTGCCGGTGGCCGCGCCGGGCGAGGCGGGCAGGCCGGAGGCGACCAGGTCGCGCTCGGCGTTGGGGTCCAGGGTCGGGTGCAGCAGTTGGTCCAGCGACGCCGGGTCGATGCGGGCGATGGCTTCGTTCTGGGTGATCAGCCCCTCGGCCGCCATGTCCACCGCCACCTTCAGCGCGGCCTTGGCGGTGCGCTTGCCGTTGCGGGTCTGCAGCATGTAGAGCACGCCGCGCTCGACGGTGAACTCGATGTCCTGCATGTCGCGGTAATGGCGCTCCAGCCGCTCGACGACCGCCTTGAACTGGGCGAACACCTCGGGCAGCGCCTCTTCCATCGAGGGGGACTCGTCGCCCATCTCCTCGCGCGCGATTTGGGTGAGGCTCTGCGGCGTGCGGATGCCGGCCACCACGTCCTCGCCCTGCGCGTTGATCAGGAACTCGCCGTACAGGCGCGCCTCGCCGGTGGACGGGTTGCGGGTGAAGGCGACGCCGGTGGCCGAGGTCGCCCCCATGTTGCCGAACACCATCGACTGCACATTGACCGCCGTGCCCCAGCTTTCGGGGATGTCGTGCATGCGGCGATAGAACTTGGCGCGGTCGTTCATCCAACTGGTGAACACGGCGCCCACCGCGCCCCACAGCTGGTCCTGCACGTCCTGCGGGAAGGGCTTGCCCAGGTCGCGCTCGACCGCCTGCTTGTACTCGCCCACCACCACGCGCCAGTCCTCGGCGCTCAGGTCGGTGTCGACATAGGCGCCGAAGCGGTCCTTGGCGTCGTCGAGGATCTCCTCGAACATGTGGTGGTCCAGGCCCAGCACCACGTTGGAATACATCTGGATGAAGCGGCGGTAGCTGTCGAAGGCGAAGCGTTCGTCGCCGGACAGGCGGGCCAGGCCCTGCACCGTCTCGTCGTTGAGGCCCAGGTTCAGCACCGTGTCCATCATGCCGGGCATGGAGGCGCGGGCCCCCGAGCGCACCGACACCAGCAGCGGATTGGCCGGGTCGCCGAAGGTCTTGCCGGTGATCGCCTCGACCTTGGCCAGGGCCGCCTTGACGTCGCCCTGCAGCGCCGGCGGATAGGCGCGGCCGTTCTGGTAATAGTGGGTGCAGGCCTCGGTGGTGATGGTGAAGCCGGGCGGCACGGGAAGGCCGAGCGCGCTCATCTCGGCGAGATTGGCGCCCTTGCCCCCCAGCAGGTTCTTCATGGAGGCGTCGCCGTCGGCCCCGCCGCCCCCGAAGGAATAGACCCAACGGGTTTCGAGCTTGCCTTCAACCAGCATGGTTTATCCTGTCCAGGCGCGGGCCTATCCGCCCACGATCAGCGAGAAATCCGCCACCAGGCCCATGGCGTCGCGCACCTGGCCCAGCAGACGGAGACGATTTTGCCGCACCGCAGCATCGTCGGCGTTCACTAGCACTTTGTCGAAGAAGGCGTCCACCGGCGCGCGCAGCTGAGCCAGCGGTCCCATCGCTTCGGTGAACTGCTCGTTCTCGAGTTCGATCTTCAGGTCCGGCAGTGCGAGCCTCAGGCTGGCCAGGAGGAAGGTC
>JAQGII010000147.1 GCA_028291305.1 Caulobacteraceae bacterium | reverse complement strand
CGTAGAGCACGGTTTTGCCGACTTCGACCATTTCGTTGGTCGCGCGCGACTTGGTCGTGCGGGGAGCCGTCTTGCTGGCGGAGGACATAAGGACCGGATCTCTCAGGGCTACGCCGGCTTCGCAGGCTTGGTTTCTTGCTAGTCGCATCGCGGCCTCACGGCAAGCCGGTCGAGGACCGCGGCGGCCGGAGCCTCAGTCTTTGGGACCATCGGTCGCGCTTGCCGGCAGGGCTTCGATCACCACGAAAGCCTGGGCGTAGGGATGGTCGTCGGTCAGGCTCAGGTGGATCACCGGCCGCATGCCGGGCGGGACCAGGGCCGCCAGGCGCTGCGCCGCGCCGCCCGTGAGCCGCATGGTCGGCTGGCCCGAGGGCGCGTTGACCACCCCCATGTCGCGCCAGAAGACGCCCGCGCGCATGCCGGTGCCCAGCGCCTTGGAGCAGGCCTCCTTGGCGGCGAATCGCTTGGCGTAGCTGGCGGCCGCGTCGCCCTTGCGCCGCGACCGGGCCTGCTCGACCTCGGTGAACACGCGGTCGGTGAAGCGCTCGCCGAAGCGCTCCAGCGTGGCCTGGATGCGGCGGATGTCGCTGAGGTCCGAACCGATGCCGATGATCAAGCCCCAGCCTCCTTAGGGTTCGACTCCTGGGGGCTCGTCTCCGTCCGCGCCTGGTTCATCAGGGCGCGCATCACGCCGATGGCGCCCGGCAGGCCGGAGAAGATCGCCTCGCCGATCAGGAAGTGGCCGATGTTCAGCTCCACCACCTGCAGGATGCGCGAGATCGGCGCCACGCTGTCGTAGTCGATGCCGTGGCCGGCGTGCACCTCCAGCCCCCGGCGCGAGGCCTCCAGCGCCCCCTCCTTCAGGTTGCCCATCAGGCGGCGGGCCAGGTCGGCATGGCCGGCCTTGACCGCCTCGCAATAGGCGCCGGTGTGCAGCTCCACCACCTGGGCCCCGACCGCCTCGGCCATCTCGATCTGGGCCAGGGCGGGTTCGATGAACAGCGACACGCGGATGCCGGCGTCGCGCAGAGCGCGAACGACCGGGGCGATGGCGTGGTGGTTGCCGACCACGTCCAGCCCGCCCTCGGTGGTGCGCTCCTCGCGCCGCTCGGGCACCAGGCAGGCGGCGTGGGGGCCGTGCTCCAGGGCGATGCGCAGCATCTCGTCGGTGACCGCCATCTCCAGGTTGAGCGGCTTGCCGGAGCGGCGGCACAGGGCGGCCAGGCCGTCGATGTCGCCGTCGGAGATGTGGCGCCGGTCTTCGCGCAGGTGGGCGGTGATGCCGTCGGCGCCGGCCTGGATGGCCAGTTCGGCCGCGCGCAGGGGCTCGGGATGGGCGCCGCCGCGGGCGTTGCGGATGGTGGCGACGTGGTCGATGTTCACGCCCAGCCGCAGACGGGTCATTTCGACAGCCTCCGGCTGCCGGGATCCTCGATCGGGATGGCGGCCAGCTCCGGCGGCAGCTTGTCGGCGGCATAGGCCGGCACGTCCAGCGTGGCCAGGGCCACCAGCGGCACGCCGACGTCGGCGCGGCCGCCCGAGCGGTCGACGATGCAGGCGGCGCAGACCACCTCGCCTCCGGCCGCCTTGATCGCCTCGATGGTCTCGCGCGACGACAGGCCGGTGGTGACGATGTCCTCGACCATGGCGATCTTGGCGCCGTCGTGGATCGAGAAGCCCCGGCGCAGCTTGAACTGCCCCCCTTCCCGCTCGACGTACAGCGAGGCGACGCCCAGCTGGCGGGCCGTCTCGTAGCCCGGGATGATGCCGCCGACCGCCGGCGAGATCACCAGGTCGACCTGCGGCGCCAGGGCGCGGATCTTGCCCGCCAGGGCCCGGCACAGGCGCTCGGTGCGCTCGGGCCGGGCGAACACCAGGTTCTTCTGCAGGAACACCGGGCTGTGCAGCCCCGACGACAGCACGAAATGCCCCTCGCGCAGGGCGCCCGCGGCGCGGAACTCGGCGAGCACGTCTTCAGTGTTCATGGGCGGGGTCCTGATCCAGTCGCTGTTGCGTAGCCGGGGGAAAGGTCTCAATGCAAGCCTGGACCCTCCCCACCGTCATCCTGACGTTTGGTTGCTCGCGCGCCCTCCTCGCTGTTTCCCGCGCCGCCGACGGGCCCTAATGTGGGCTCGCGCAACACGCCAAGAGGAGCAGCGATGGACAACGCGAGGATCGGACGTCGAAGCCTGCTCGGGGCCGCCGGGCTGCTGGCGGCCCACGCCATTCCCGCCCAGGCGGCGCGCGCCAAGCCCCGCGTGGCGATCCGCACGGCGCGCGGCGTGATCGTGGTGGAGCTGGAGGCCAGGAAGGCGCCGATCACCTCGGCCAACTTCCTGCACTACGTCCAGGCCGGAAAGTTCGAGGGCGGCGAGATCTATCGCGCCTCGCGCACCCCCGGCGAGCCGACCCATGGCACGATCCAGGGCTGGCCCGCGCCCACCACCCGGCGCTTCCCGCCGATCGCCCATGAAAGCACCACCCTCACCGGGCTGATCCACGACACCGGCACCATCTCGATGGGCCGCTACGGGGCGGGAACGGCGACGGCCGACTTCTTCATCTGCGCCAGCCCGGAGCCCTACCTCGACGCCCACCCGGACCAGCCCGGCGACAACAAGGGCTTCGCCGCCTTCGGCCAGGTCGTCGAGGGCATGGACATCGTGCGCACGATCCTCGCCCTGCCGACCAAGGGCAAGGCCTACCTCAAGGAGATGAGGGGCCAGATGCTGACCACGCCGGTGCCGATCGTCGGGATGAAGCGGTTGGCGTGAGGGCAAAACGCAGTCAAAAGTCAGCGTTGCGACGTATCGCCGGCCGCCGCGAGAAAAGGGGCCGCCGGCTAAGGCGACCCCCCTGATATCCCGGCGGGCGGAAGCCCGGGGACAATCCTACACGTGGGCTACACGCGGGGTTCGCCGCGATCGCCCGTGTACCGGGTGCGCTCCCGTTCGGCTTCTTCGGACGAATAGGCGGGCGCGGACTCGTCGTATTGCGACCAACCGTCTTCGCGATAGGCCACCCCGCGTCCGGCGGCTTCGACGCCGTTGAACCCGTCCAACGTGCGGCGGACTTCCACCTCCTTGTTGTCGTCCACCTTGACGCTGAGGAGGGTGGCGCCGCGACGGACGCCTTCGGAATAGACGTGGGCGTCTTCCTTGCTGACCCCGGCATGGGTCAGGGCGCCGATCAGGCCGCCGCCGGCGCCGCCGACCGCAGCCCCGGCCAGAGCGCCCACCGCGGTGGAGGCCAGCCAGCCGGCGGCGACCACGGGGCCCAGGCCCGGGATGGCCAGCAGTCCAAGGCCGGCCAGCAGGCCGCCCCCGGCGCCGACCAGGCCGCCGATCCCGGCGCCCTTGCCGGCGTCTTCGGCCGCTTCCCCGGCTGCGTCATCCGGCTTGCGCGCCGCGATCCTGTGGTCGTGGGCGTGGTCCGTGTTGTTGGCGACGATGCTGATGTCGCGGTGGGGCACGCCCATCCGCTCCAGTTCGGCGACGGCGGCCTCGGCGTCGGCATAGTTGTCGAAAAGGCGGGTGATGGTCTGTGTCATGATCGGTGTCCTTGAAAGGGGTTGGGGGGCGCAGCGGCCCTACTGGGCGTTGACGTTGCCTTTGAAATCGAGCGAGACGTCGACCGTCTTGCCGTCCTTCGTGGCGCTGCCGTGCCACAGGCCGTCCTTGTCCTTGGCGAGGCCCGTGACCGAGGCGTAGCCGGCCTTTTCCATGCGCTTGGCCGCCTGGGCCTTGGTGAAGGAATTGGCGCCCTTGCTGGGCAGGCCGGTCGCGTCGGGCTTCTTGACGGCGGCGTTCTGGCCGGCGTCGGGATTGGCGGTCGTTCCGGCCGTCTGGGCCGACGCCGCCCCGCCGCAAACCAGGGCGGCCGCCAAGGTTGCTCCGATGAATAGTCGCATGAGGGTTCTCCCTTGTGTTGGTCGGACACAGAGAATCAATCACGCCGCAGATGGTTCCAAAGGCGACGGTTGTGCGGTCGAGCGCTAATCGCGAGCTTAAGTATAGCTTACGGCCTGGATTATTAAGTATAGATCGCTTCTTCCCCCGCG
>JAQGII010000136.1 GCA_028291305.1 Caulobacteraceae bacterium | reverse complement strand
GTCGGCCATCGCCTGACCGACCATTTGCGCAGAGCCGGCCTGATCGACGCGGCCATCGACTTCACCCTGGCCAGCCTCAAGCCCGGCGGCGCCTTCGTCGCCAAGGCCTTCCAGGGCGCCGGGACCTCGGAAGTGCTCGGCCGCCTGCGCCTGCACTTCGCCAAGGTGCAGCACGTGAAGCCCAAGGCCAGCCGCCAGGACTCATCGGAGCTGTTCCTGGTGGCGACGGGCTTCAAGGGGCGGTGAGGGGGCTGGGCTCCCTCGTTCACGCCGGCGCGTTTTCCCGGAACGGCTGCATCTGCGCCTCCAGGGCCCGGCCAAACGCCGGGCGCGCTTCGCACCGCCGGCGATAGGCGTCGAGGGCCGGAAACCGCGACAGGACGCCGGAATCCTCCAGTTCGCGCAGCACCGTGGCCATGATCAGGTCGCCGGCGGTGAAGCGGCCCTCCAGATATGGCTTGTCCCCCAGCCAGGCGCTGAGCGCCGTCAGCCGCCTGTTCAGCGCGGCCTCGAGTTGCGGGCGGCGCTCCTTCGCCCACGCCTCCTTGGCGTGGAAGACGTCCAGCTGGACGAAGTTCTGGACGTGCGGCTCGATCGAGTTCAATGCGGCGATGACCCAGGTGAGCACCCGCGCCTTGCCGGCCTGGTCGTTCGGCGCCAGCGCCGCCGACTGGCCGGAGATGTGCAGGACGATCGCGCCGGATTCGAACATCTCGACCTGTTCGTCCTTGTAGGCCGGCACCTGGCCGAACGGCTGCCATTCACGGTAGCTCTCCGAGGCCTGGACCTGGGGATCGATCAGCGTCGCCTCGTAGGGCAGCCCGGCTTCCTCAAGGGCCCAGCGAACCCTGAGGTCCCGGACGTAGCCCTGGGCGAACGGCGGCACCCAGCGAAAGGCCGTCACCTGTATGGTCATTGCTCATTCCTCCTTCTTGCGGAGCGCAAACGTTCCGCCGCTCGGCTGCGATCGTTCGCGCTGTAGCAAAGACGTGCGGGGAGGGGCCGGTCCGACATCGGCGGGGATTTTTCGCAGCCCAGTCATTGGTCCCGTCAGGCCGGCATCCTAGGCGGCGCCGAAACCGGACATCCCGAACGCCCGCCACGGATCGACAGCGGCCCCGGCGTCGCTGGAGCTTCGCCGCGCCGCACAAACTTGCTCTAGCCCCTTCCCCAACCCCCGCCCGAACGTTATACGCGGCTCGCAAAACGGAGACTCCTCATGGAGATTCGCGAAGGGCTGACCTTCGATGATGTTTTGCTTGAACCAGGCCGCTCGGAGGTCATGCCGACGAATGTCGACACCTCCACGCGCCTGACCCGCGAAATCAATCTGAACATACCCATCGTCTCCGCGGCGATGGACACCGTGACCGAAAGCCGACTGGCCATCGCCCTGGCCCAGGCCGGAGGCATGGGCATTCTCCACCGCAACATGACGGTGGCCGAACAGGCCGACCAGGTGCGCGAGGTGAAGCGCTACGAAAGCGGCATGGTCATCAATCCGCTGACCATCAACCCCGACACGCCCCTGTCGGAGATCCGCGAACTGACCGCCCGGCGCAAGATCTCCGGCTTCCCGGTGGTCGAGCGCGGCTCCGGCAAGCTGGTCGGCATCCTGACCAACCGCGACATGCGCTTCGAGAGCGATCCGGCCATGAGGGCTTCGGCCATCATGACCCACGAGGGCCTGATCACGGTGCGCGAGGGCATCGATCCGGCCGAGGCCAAGGCCATCCTGCGCCGGCACAAGATCGAGCGCCTGATCGTGGTCGACGAGGCCTATCGCGCCGTCGGCCTGATCACCGTCAAGGACATGGAAAAGGCCCAGGCCTTCCCCTCCGCGGCCAAGGACGGCCAGGGCCGGCTGCTGGTCGGCGCCGCCTCCACCGTGGGCGACACCGGCTACGAACGCTCCATGGCCCTGATCGACGCGGGCGTGGACGTGGTCATCATCGACACTGCCCACGGCCACTCCGTGCAGGTGTCCGAGGCCGTCACCCGCATCAAGCGCGAGACCAACCGCGTGCAGATCATCGCCGGCAACATCGCCACCTACGATGCGGCGCGGACCCTGATCGACGCGGGCGCCGACGCCATCAAGGTCGGCATCGGCCCGGGCTCCATCTGCACCACCCGCATCGTCGCGGGCGTCGGCGTGCCCCAGCTGACCGCCGTGCTCGATGCGGCAAGGGCGGCCAGGGACTCCGGCGTGCCGGTGATCGCCGACGGCGGCATCAAATATTCCGGCGACCTGGCCAAGGCGATCGCCGCGGGCGCCTCGGCGGCCATGATGGGCTCGATGTTCGCCGGCGTGGACGAGGCTCCGGGCGAGGTGTTCCTCTACCAGGGCCGCTCCTACAAGTCCTATCGCGGCATGGGCTCGCTCGGGGCCATGGCCCTGGGCTCGGCCGACCGCTACTTCCAGAAGGAAGTGTCCGACAGCCTCAAGCTGGTGCCCGAGGGCATTGAGGGCCAGGTGCCCTACAAGGGCCCGATCGCGCCGATCCTGCACCAGCTGGTCGGCGGGCTGCGCGCCTCCATGGGCTATGTCGGCGCGGCCGACATCCGGCAGTTCCAGGAGCGGGCCAAGTTCGTCCGCATCACCGGCGCGGGCCTGCGTGAGAGCCACGTCCATGACGTGATGATCACCCGCGAGGCGCCCAACTACCCCTCGCAGGCGTGACCCCGGCGGCGCGCCTTTCGGCCGCCATCGAGGTGCTCGACCGGATTGCGTCCTCCCGCCAGCCCGCCGACCAGGTGCTGAAGGCCTGGGGCGTGGCCAACCGCTATGCGGGCTCGGGCGACCGTCGCGCCGTCGCCGACCGGGTCTACGCCTGCCTGCGCGACGGGGGCGGGCAGGGGCGCGAGGCGGTGCTGGCCTCCCTGGCGCGGCGCGACAAGCTGGCCCCGGCCGAGATCGGCGCGCTGTTCAGCGGCCAGGGCTATGCCCCTGCCACCCTCACCGCCGAGGAGATGGCCCGCCTGCACGCCCTGGGCGGCGGACAGGCCCCGGCGTCGCTTCCGGGCTTCATCGCCACCCAGCTGGGCCGCACCTTCGGCAAGGACGCCGCCGCCGAGGCCGCCGCCCTGCTCAGCGGCCGGGCGCCCGTGGACCTGCGGGTCAACGGCCTGCTGACCGATGCCTCAAGTCTTGCGGCCGACCTGGCCGAGAGCGGCTTTGCCAGCCAGCCCACGCCCTTCTCCGCCTTCGGCCTGCGCCTGGACGTCAGCGCGGCCAGGCTTGCGGCGCTGGACGCCTTCAAGGCCGGCCGGTTCGAGGTGCAGGACGAGGGCAGCCAGATGGCGTCCTGGCTGCTGGGCGCGCAGCCCGGCCAGACCGTGGTCGACTATTGCGCGGGCGGCGGCGGCAAGACCCTGGCCATCGGCCAGATGATGCAGGGGCGGGGCGCCCTGGTCGCCTGCGACCTCAATCCCCGGCGTCTTGATGCGATCAAGCCAAGGCTTGATCGGGCGGGGCTCGAGGCCGACCTGCGCCGCGTCGGCCCCACCGGCGACCGCCTGGAAGACCTGGTCGGCCGCGCCGACCGGGTGCTGGTGGATGCGCCCTGCTCGGGCTCGGGCACCTGGCGCCGCCGTCCGGAGGAGGCCTGGCGCCTGACCGAGGCGCAGCTGCACGGCCTGGTCCGCACCCAGAAGGAGGTGCTGCACCGCGCCGCCGCCCTGGTGCGCCCCGGCGGACGGCTGGCCTACGTCACCTGCTCGGTGCTGGCGGCCGAGAACACCGACATCGCGGCCGTGTTCGCCGCCGAACACCCCGGTTTCGCGCCCCTGCCGGCGCCGGAGGCGGCCGCGACGCCCATGCTCACCGACGCCGGCCGCCGGCGGCTTGCGGAGCTGTCCGCGGGCGGCCATACGGTGCAGCTCTCGCCCCGCCGCACGGACACCGACGGCTTCTTCATCGCGCTATTCCAGAGGACCACATGAGCACGTCGGAACCGGGTCACGAACGCGTCCTGATCGTCGATTTCGGCAGCCAGGTGACCCAGCTGATCGCCCGCCGGGTGCGCGAGAGCGGCGTCTATTGCGAGATCCACCCCTACGACAGGATCGAGCCGATGCTCGACGCCTTCGCCCCCAAGGCGATCATCCTGTCGGGCGGCCCGGCCAGCGTGCTGGAGCACGAGAGCCCGCGCGTGACCCAGAAGGTGTTCGAGCTCGGCGTGCCGGTGCTGGGCGTCTGCTACGGCGAACAGGCCATCTGCGCCCAGCTCGGCGGAGCGGTGGAGAGCGGCCATCACCGCGAGTTCGGCCGCGCCGAGATCGTCATCACCGAGGATAGCCCGCTGTTCGCCGGCATCGGCGCGGTCGACCACCGCGAGCCGGTGTGGATGAGCCACGGCGACCGCATCACCGCCATGCCCCCCGGCTTCCAGGTGATCGCCACCTCCGAAGGCTCGCCCTACGCGGCAATCGCCGACGAGGCGCGCAAGTTCTACGGCATCCAGTTCCACGCCGAGGTGGCCCACACCCCGCGCGGCGCGGCCATCTACAGGAACTTCACCCACGCCATCGCCGGCCTGCACGGCGACTGGACCATGGCCTCCTTCCGCCATGAGGCGGTGGCCCGCATCCGCGCCCAGGTCGGCGAGGGCAAGGTGATCTGCGGCCTGTCCGGCGGGGTCGACAGCTCGGTGGCCGCCGTCCTGATCCACGAGGCCATCGGCGAACAGCTGACCTGCGTCTTCGTCGACACCGGCCTGCTGCGCCACAACGAGGCCGAACAGGTGGTGACGCTGTTCCGCGATCACTACAATATTCCGCTGATACACGTTGATGCATCTGAGGAATTCCTCGGCGGCCTGGCCGGCGTGTCGGACCCGGAGACCAAACGCAAGACGATCGGCAAGCTGTTCATCGACATATTCGACCGCGAGGCCGCCAAGATCGAAGGCGCCGCCTTCCTGGCCCAGGGCACCCTCTATCCGGACGTGGTCGAGAGCGTCTCGGCCCGCGGCGGACCCTCGGCGGTGATCAAGAGTCACCACAATGTCGGCGGCCTGCCCGACTACATGAAGCTCAAGCTTGTCGAGCCCTTACGCGAACTTTTTAAGGACGAGGTGCGGGTCCTGGGCGTCGAGCTGGGCCTGCCGCCGGCCTTTGTCGGCCGCCATCCCTTCCCGGGCCCGGGCCTGGCCATCCGCATCCCCGGCGAGATCACCCCGGAGAAGGTCGCCATCCTGCAGCAGGCCGACGCCATCTACCTGGAGGAGATCCGCAACGCCG
>JAQGII010000108.1 GCA_028291305.1 Caulobacteraceae bacterium | reverse complement strand
TGTCGCCGCCGCGCACCGGCAAGACGGTGCTGCTGCAGAACATCGCGCATGCCATCACGGCCAACAATCCGGAAGTCTTCCTCATGGTGCTGCTGGTCGACGAGCGGCCGGAGGAAGTCACCGACATGCAGCGCACGGTGCGCGGCGAGGTGGTCTCGTCCACCTTCGATGAGCCGGCGACGCGCCACGTGCAGGTGGCCGAGATGGTGACCGAGAAGGCCAAGCGCCTGGTCGAGCACAAGCGCGACGTGGTGATCCTGCTGGACTCGGTGACCCGGCTTGGCCGCGCCTACAACACCGTGGTGCCGTCCTCCGGCAAGGTGCTGACCGGCGGCGTCGACGCCAACGCCCTGCAGCGCCCCAAGCGCTTCTTCGGCGCGGCGCGCAACATCGAGGAAGGCGGCTCGCTGACCATCATCGCCACCGCCCTGATCGACACCGGCTCGCGGATGGACGAAGTCATCTTCGAAGAGTTCAAGGGCACCGGCAACTCGGAAATCATCCTCGACCGCAAGGTCGCCGACAAGCGGGTGTTCCCGGCCATCGACATCCTCAAGTCCGGCACCCGCAAGGAAGAGCTCATCACGCCCAAGGATGTGCTGCAGAAGACCTATGTCCTGCGCCGCATCCTCAATCCGATGGGGGCGCAAGACGCCATCGAGTTCCTGTTGGATAAGCTGCGGCAGACGAAGAACAATGCCGAGTTCTTCCAGTCGATGAATACTTAGAATACTGCATAGATTTTGCAAACGGGGCCGCTGGAGTATTCCGGCGGCCTTTTTGCTTGTGGATACAGATACGCCTCGAGGGCGTCTAAGTCACCAGCGGGACCGAGATTGCGCCGAGCAGGCGCAATGCGTCCCTGGGATCGAGTCTGACCTGCAGGCCGCGCTGGCCGCCGTTGAGATAGACATAGGCTTCACTGAGCGCGGTTTCCTCGATGGCGGTCGGCACGCGCTTCTTCTGGCCGAAGGGACTGATGCCGCCAACCACGAAGCCGGTCAGCCGCTCGGCGGCCGCAGGCTTCATCATCGCCGCCGACTTGCCGCCGAAGGCCGCGGCCAGCTTCTTCATCGACACCTCGCGGTCCGACGGGACGGCCACGCACACCGGCCTGCCGTCGACCTCGGCCATCAGGGTCTTGAGCACCCGGCGCGGGTCCTCGCCGAGGGCTTCGGCGGCCTGCAGACCGATGCGCTCGGCGTGCGGGTCATAGGCGTAGGCGTGCAGGGTGAAGGTCGCGCCGGCCCGGGTCAGGGCCAGGGTCGCGGGGGTGGTTCTGGACATCCCGGCCCTGCTACGGGATCAGCAGGGTCGAGCCGACGGTTTGCCGCGCCTCCAGCGCCCGGTGCGCGGCCGCCGCGTCCTTCAGCGCGAAGCGCTGGCCGATCAGCGGCTTGACCGCGCCCGACCCGAGCACGGCGAACAGGGCCTCGGCCGCCGCGTCCAGCTCGGCGGTCTCCGCGATATAGTCGAACAGGGTCGGCCGGGTCAGCACCAGGGACCCGCCGCGCATCAGGGCCAGGGGATCGACCGCCGGGGCCGGGCCGGAGGCGCCGCCGTAGACGACCAGCCAGCCGCGCTTGGCCAGGCTCTTCATCGAGCCCTCCACGGTCGTCTTGCCGACCCCGTCGTAGGCGACTTGGACGCCGCCGCCGCCGGTCAGGGCGCGCACCTGGTCGGGCCAGGCGGCGTCGCCGTAGTCGAGCACATGGTCGGCGCCGTGGCCGCGCGCCAGGTCGGCCTTGGCCGGCGAGCCCGCCGTGCCGATCACCGTGGCGCCGATGGCCTTGGCCCACTGCACCAGCAGCCCGCCGACGCCGCCGGCGGCGGCATGGACCAGGGCCGCCTGGTCGGCCTTGAGGGCGTAGCAGCGATGCACCAGCATCTCCACGGTCAGGCCCTTGAGCATCACCGCGGCCGCCGTCTCGTCGCTGACGAAGTCGGGCAGCTTGACCGCCCTGCCCTCGTCGATGACGGCCGCCTCGGCGTAGGCGCCGGAGGAGCCGGCGACATAGGCGGCCCGGTCGCCGACCTTGAACCGCGTCACGTCCTCGCCGACCGCGTCCACTGTGCCGGCCGCCTCCTGGCCCAGAACCTTGGGCAGGGTCAGCGGGTAGAGGCCGCTGCGGTGGTAGGTCTCCACATAGTTCAGCCCCACCGCCCCGTGCCGGATGCGGATCTGGCCCGGCCCCGGCTCGGGGGTCGGGACCTGTCTGGGGGTGAGGACCTCGGGGCCGCCGGTGCGGTCGATCTGGATGGCCAGCATGGGCTACTTCAGGTTGGCGTTGAGGAACCGCAGGCTGCGCTGGTCGGCCAGCGCCGCGTCGCCGTCATGGTAGTTGTCCCCGCCGGGCCGGGCGAAGGCGTGGTCGCGGCCGGGATAGGTGAACAGCTCGACCTGGGGATGGTTCTTGAGCGCCGCGAGGATGGTCGCCTGGGCGGTCGGGGGGACAAAGCGGTCCTCCTCGGCGATGTGCAGCAGCAGGGGGTTGGCCAGTTTCTCGGCCTCGCCGACCAGGCCCTCCAGCCCCACGCCGTAGTAGCTGACGCTGGCGTCGCTGTCGGTGCTGGTGGCCACGAGGAAGGCGACCTTGCCGCCGAGGCAATAGCCCACCGCCCCGACCTTGCCCGTGCATTCGGGCAGGCCGCGCACCTGGTCGATGGCGGCGGCCACGTCCTTGACCCCGGCGTCGACGTCGAACTCGCCGAACAGCTCGAAGGCCCGCTTGTTGCCCTCGTCCGTCTGGTCGGTGAGGTCGATGCCCGGTTCGATCCGCCAGAACAGGTCCGGCGCCACGGCCAGGAAACCGGCCGCGGCCAGCCGGTCGGCGAACTCGCGCACGACGGCGTTCACCCCGTAGATCTCCTGGATGACGATGACGGCGGGGGCCGGGGTGGAGGCGGGTCGCGCCACATAGGCGTTGAACGTTCCGTCCGGTACGGCGATGGTGATCATCTGGTCGCTCACAGGCTTCTCCGAGGTGTCTGATGGTCGGCGGTTACCAAGTAGGGGCTCAGGAGGCAAAATGAAGGTCACGATCGAGGTGGACTGTACGCCGATTGAGGCGAGAAGCTTCTTCGGGCTTCCCGATGTCACCAGCCTGAACGACCACCTGGTTCAGGAGATGAAGAACCGGATCGACAGCAATCTGCACATGCTGCAACCGGAAGAACTCCTCAAAAACTGGATGAGTTTCGGCGGCCAGGCGCAAGAGAGTTTCATGAAGCTGATGCAGGCGGCCGCGGCGGGGGGCTCGGGGCGCTGATGACCGACACCATCTTCGCCCTGGCCACGGCGGCCGGGCGAGCGGCGGTGGCGGTGGTGCGGATCTCCGGTCCGCGAGCTGAGCAGGTTCTGCGGTCCCTGGCGCCGCCCCTGGCTGCGCCGCGGCGGGCGGCCCTGCGCCGGTTGCGCGGCGCGGACGGCGGCGCGCTGGACGAGGCCCTGGTGCTGTGGTTGCCGGGGCCGGGCAGTTTCACGGGGGAGGACAGCGCCGAGCTGCACCTGCACGGCGGCCGCGCCAGCGTCGAGGCGGTCACGGCGGCCCTGGCCGACCTGGGGCTGCGCCTGGCCGAGCCCGGCGAATTCTCGCGGCGGGCCTTCCAGAACGGCAAATTGGACCTGACCCAGGCCGAAGCCATCGCCGACCTGGTGGACGCCGAGACCGACGGCCAGCGCCGCCAGGCGCTCGGCCAGCTGGAGGGCGGGCTGTCGGCCCGCTACGCCGACTGGCGCGGGCGGCTGATCCAGGCCCTGGCCCGGCTGGAGGCGGCGGTGGACTTTCCCGACGAGGACCTGCCGGACGCCCTGTCGGCGGAGGTGGGCCGGCGGGTCTCGGGCCTGGCCGACGAGCTGGAGGCGGCCCTGGCCGACGAGGGCCGGGGCGAGCGGGTGCGCGAGGGCTACCGCATCGCCCTGGTCGGCGCGCCCAACGCCG
>JAQGII010000083.1 GCA_028291305.1 Caulobacteraceae bacterium | reverse complement strand
GACCTTCTTCGTCATCGGCGACCAGATGTCCAAGTGGCCCGGCCTGGTGAAACGCGAGCTCGCCGAAGGCCACGTGGTCGGCAGCCACACCTTCACCCACCCCAACATCGGAGCCATCACCACCCCGCAGGTGGACATCGAGCTGAACGCCACCCAGCGCCTGTTCGAGGTGGTCACCGGACACTCGATGCGCCTGTTCCGCCCGCCCTACTTCGGCGACGCCGAACCCTCCACCCCGGCCGAGGTCATCCCCCTGCTGAAGGCCCAGAGCCTCGGCTACCTGACTGTCGGCCTGCGCATCGACACCGACGACTGGAAGAAGCCCACCGCCCAGCAGATCATCGACAACGTCCTGAAGCGGTTGCCCGACAGCAATCCGGAAACCGCCGGCCAGGTAGTGCTGATGCACGATTCCGGCGGCGACCGGTCCAAGACCGTGGAGGCCCTGCCCGGCCTGATCGACGCCCTGCGCTCGCGCGGCTACCGCCTGGTCACGGTGGCGGAGCTGGCGGGCATGAGCCCGGCCCAGGCCATGCCGCTGAGCGGCCGCAATCCGGTGGAGCTGACGCTGGACCGGATCGGCTTCGGCTTCGTGCACGGCACGCAGGTGTGCATGCAGACCCTGTTCATCACCGCCATCGCCCTGGGCCTGGCGCGGCTGGCCTTCCTGGGCGTGCTGGCGCTGTGGCACCGCTTCACCAACAGGCCGCCGCCGCGCCTGGACCCGGCCACGGGGCCGCTGGTCAGCGTGCTGATCCCCTGTTTCAACGAGGAGAAGGTGATCGTCTCCTCGACCCAGCGCATCCTGCAGTCGGACTGGATCAACATCGAGGTCCTGATCCTGGACGACGGCTCGACCGACCGCACCGCGGCCGAGGTCGAGCGGGCCTTCGCCGGCGACCCGCGGGTGCGGCTGCTGCGCTTCGAGAACGGCGGCAAGGCCCATGCCCTGAACCGCGGCCTGGCCCTGACCAAGGGCGCCATCATCGTGGCCCTGGACGCCGACACCCTGTTTCCGAAGGAGACCATCGGGCTCCTCGCCCGCTGGTTCGAGGACCCGCGCATCGGCGCGGTGGCCGGCAACGCCCTGGTCGGCAACCGGCTGAACATGGTCACCCGCTGGCAGGCGCTGGAATATGTCACCGCCCAGAACCTGGAGCGGCGGGCCCTGGACGCCCTGGGCGCCGTCACCGTCGTGCCGGGCGCGGTCGGCGCCTGGCGGCGCGAGGCGCTGGAGGCGCTGGGCGGCTATCCGGTCGACACCCTGGCCGAGGACCAGGACCTGACCATCGCCGTGCAGCGCGCCGGCTGGAGGGTCGATTTCGACCCGGAGGCGCGCGCCTATACCGAGGCGCCCGACACCATCGCCGGCCTGCTCAAGCAGCGCTTCCGCTGGTCCTTCGGCACCCTGCAATGCCTGTGGAAGCACCGGCCCGGCCTGTTCGACCCGCAGCGCCCGGTGCTGGGCTTCTTCGCCCTGCCGCAGATCTGGCTGTTCCAGATCGTCCTGACCGTGGCCGCGCCGCTGGTCGACCTGGGCGCCATCTGGAGCCTGATCTCGGCGGTGATGACCCACTATTCGCACCCAGTGGAGTGGTCCTCCGACGACCTGCTGCACACCCTGTTCTACTGGTGCGCCTTCGTCCTGGTGGACATCTCGGCGGCCATGCTGGGCATGGCGCTGGAGAAGCGCGCGCCCTGGAAGGAGCTGATCTGGCTGCCGGTGCAGCGGTTCGGCTACCGCCAGATGATGTACTATGTGGTGGTCAAGGCCGTGGTCACCGCCGTGCGCGGCCCCCGCGTCGGCTGGGGCAAGCTGGAGCGGCGCAACACCGCGGCGATGGAGGGGGCGGGGTAGTCGAGGCGGCCCGCCGCGGCGGACACAGCCTCAGTCGTCGCCGTTCAGTCCGCGATCAGCGCGACCCACGGCCCGTCCGGCCGCCAGATGGCGTCCACATCGAGCCTGGCCCGTGACCGGTCCCAGCCCAGCCGGTCGACTCGGTAGCGGTAGAGGAAGGCCGACACGCGGAAGTTGGCGATGCAGTGGACGTGAACGGTCTGATCCTCCAACCTGTCCATCAGGGCGTAGAAGGCGGCCAGGTCTGCCGGCGTGGGATTCTGGAAATCGACCGGGATGTGGGCGTAGGCCATGCCGAGGCCGGTCACGGTCGCCGCCTCATCCGGCAGGGCCTTCTCATGGGTGTGCAGCCCCAGATTGACCACCCAAGCCACGCCCAGGTCCCGTATCCGCTCCAGTTGCTCCTCGCTCGGCTGGCCCGAGGTGGTGATCCGCCCGTCGAGCCGGCGCCAATGATGGATGTCCGTGGGATCGGTCATGGCCCGACGATAGGAGGCCCGCCCGCAGCCGTAAACACGCCCGTTCGCCTAATGCGTCACGCCGTTGCCCCCGAGCACCCTGGTCACGGTCAGAACCAGCACCTTCAAGTCGAAGGCGAACGACATCCGCTCCAGGTATTCGGCGTCGAGCGCCACCTTCTGCGCGATCGGCAGCTCGTCGCGGCCGTTGACCTGGGCCCAGCCGGTCAGGCCGGGGCGCAGGGCGTCCACCCCCGCCTCGGTGCGCAGGGCGATCAGGTCGTCCTGGTTGAACAGGGCGGGGCGCGGGCCCACCAGGCTCATGTCGCCGACGAACACGCTCCACAGTTGCGGCAGCTCGTCGAGGCTGGAGCGGCGCAGGAAGGCCCCGACCGGGGTCAGCCAGCGGGCGGGCTCCTGCAGAAGGTGCGTCGCCACCTGGGGCGTATCGATGCGCATGGTGCGGAACTTGGGCATGGGGAACTGGGTGTTGCCCCGCCCGACCCGCTTCGACCAGTGGATCGCCGGCCCCGGCGAGGTGGCGCGCACCAGCGCCGCCAGCGCGAACAGCGGCGCGGCCAGCACCATCAGCGCGGCGCCCGCCACCACGATGTCGGTGGCGCGCTTGAGGGCGTCGTCAGCTGGCTTAGGCAAACCGTCTCCCGTGGTTTGAGCGTCGATCCGGCATAGCGTCGGGGGGGCCAGCCTACAACTCCTCTCCCCCTCGATGGGGGAAGGGTGCGAAATCACCGGACGGTTGGAAACCTTGCCCTTGCCCGGCCGCCGGGCTAACTCCGCCCTGCCTTTTGAAAGGGCCCACGTCCATGAGCGAGACCACCCCGGCGCCCGCCTTCGCCGGCCCCAAGCGAATCCTGTCAGGGGTGCAGACCTCCGGCGCCCTGCACCTGGGCAACTACCTGGGCGCGCTGGTGAAGTTCGTGCGCCTGCAGGACGAGGGCGAATGCTTCTATTTCCTGGCCGACATGCACGCCATCACCGTGTGGCAGGACCCGGACAAGCTGGTCGACCAGATCCGCGAGGTGGCGGCCGCCTTCATCGCCGCCGGCGTGGATCCCAGGCGCGCCGCCATCTTCCCGCAGTCGGCCGTGCCCGAGCACGCCGAGCTGGCCTGGATTTTCAACTGCGTGGCCCGCCTCGGCTGGCTCGACCGCATGACCCAGTTCAAGGAGAAGTCGGGCCAGCACAAGGAACGGTCCTCGGTCGGGCTCTACACCTACCCCGTGCTGCAGGCCGCCGACATCCTGGTCTACAAGGCCACCCACGTGCCGGTGGGCGAGGACCAGAAGCAGCACCTGGAGCTGACCCGCGACATCGCCCAGAAGTTCAACAACGACTTCGGCGCCCCGGGCTTCTTCCCGCTCACCGAGCCGGTGATCGAGGGGCCCGGCGCGCGGATCATGTCGTTGCGCGACGGTTCGGCCAAGATGAGCAAGTCCGACCCGTCGGACAATTCGCGCGTCAACCTGCTCGATAGCGCCGACACGATCGCGCAGAAGATCCGCAAGGCCAAGACCGACCCGGAGCCCCTGCCCGAGACGCTGGACGAGCTGAAGCTGCGGCCCGAGGCCGACAACCTGGTGGGCGTCTATGCGGCCCTGTCGGGGATCAGCAAGGCGCAGGCGCTGTCGCAGTTCGCCGGCCAGGGCTTCGGCGCCTTCAAGCCGGCGCTAGCCGACCTGACGGTGGCCAGGGTCGGGCCGATCGGCGACGAGATGCGCCGCCTTCTGGGGGATCCCGCGGAGATCGACCGGGTCCTGCAGGCGGGGGTCGAGAAGGCCCGCGCGGTGGCCGGCCCGGTGGTCGCCGAGACCAAGCGGCTGGTGGGCTTCTGGACGCCCCCGACTCGATGAAAGACCCGACGATGCGCCCCCTCCTGCTCGCGGCCTTCGCCGCCGCCCTCGCCGGCTCGGCCAAGGCGCATGAGGTCAAGGCCGGGCCCCTGACCCTGGGCAACCTGGCGGTGCGCGCCTCCATCGGCGCGGTGCCGACCTCGGCCGCCTATCTGACCATCGACAACGCCGGCGCGGCGCCCGACCGCCTGCTCTCGGTGGACTGCGCCTGCGCCCAGTCGGCGATGGCCCACCGCACCGAGACCAAGGGCGGGATCAGTTCGATGGACTCCGCCGCCGCCGTGGTCATCCCGGCCCACGGCAAGGTGACCTTCCAGCCCGGCGGCCTGCACATCATGCTGATGGGGCTGAAGGGCCCGCTGAAGGCCGGCGGCATGCAGGAGATGACCCTGCATTTCGAGCACGCCGGGGCGGTCAAGGCCGGGTTCCATGTGCGCGACGTGATCGCCGCGGCCGACGACGGCATGGCCGGCATGCCGAGGATGAAGCACTGATGACCGCTTAGGCTTGGACATTGCGCTGCGCCCCGCGCGGCGCCATCTAGTCATCATGTTCATCCAGACCGAAACCACGCCCAATCCCGAGGTGCTGAAGTTCCTGCCCGGCCGCGATGTGCTGGGCGAGGGCACGCGCGAGTTCAAGACCGCCGAGGACGCCGCCGCCTCGCCCCTGGCCGAAGCGTTGTTCGACCTGCCGGGGGTGGAGCGGGTCTTCTTCGGCCCGGACTTCCTGACCGTGACCAAGGCCGGCGGCGACGTCGACTGGCGGCAGCTGAAGGCCCCGATCCTGGCGGCGATCATGGAGCAGTTCACCTCCGGCGCCACGCTGCTGCGCGAAGGCGCCGCGGAAGCCGTCTCGCACGACTCCGACGTCTACGAGGGCGAAACCGCCCAGGTGGTGGCCGAGATCAAGGACCTGCTGGACACCCGCATCCGCCCGGCCGTGGCCCGCGACGGCGGCGACATCCTGTTCAATCGCTTCGACCCCGCGACCGGCGTGGTGTTCCTGCACATGCGCGGCGCCTGCTCGGGCTGCCCGTCGTCGTCGGCCACCCTGCGCTCGGGCGTGGAGAATATGCTCAAACACTATGTGCCCGAGGTGACGCGGGTCGAAGCCGCCGTCTGAAATTGTCGTCCGGCCGGCGCTTAGGCCCTTGCCGAACCATGTCCCTCCTCTATTTGTAACAGCACTTGTTCCTGTTTCTGTTCCTGGTGGAGTGCTTCCATGTCCGGCGTCCTTGAGAGTCCCGCCCTCGATCAACTTTTCCGCACCGCGCGCACGCGCAACGGCTGGTCCGACAAGCCGGTCAGCGACGAACAGGTCCGCCAGCTCTACGACCTGTTCAAATTCGGCCCCACGGCGGTCAACAGCACACCCGCCCGCATCCTCTGGATCAAGAGCGACGCGGCCAAGCAGCGCCTGGCCCCGCTGCTGTCCGGCAACAACCGCGACAAGACCATGAAGGCTCCGGTCACCGCCATCGTCGGCTACGACATGGACTTCCACGAGAAGCTGCTCAAGCTGTTCCCCAATGCGCCGGGCGCCAAGGACTGGTTCCCCACGCCGGAATCGCGCCAGGAGACCGCCTTCCGCAACGGCACCCTGCAGGGCGCATACCTGATCGTCGCCGCCCGGTCGCTGGGCCTGGACACCGGCCCCATGTCGGGCTTCGACAACGCCGGCGTCGATGCGGAATTCTTCGCCGGGACCAGCATCAAGTCCAACTTCATCATCGCCCTCGGCTACGGCACCGACGAGAACCTGTTCCCCCGCAACCCGCGCCTGGACTTCGAGGAAGCCAACACGATCCTCTGATCGTCGTCTTCCGGACGGGGGATGGGGACGGGTCAGCCCGGTCCCGCCTCCCGGCCGAACGCCTCGACCTCGGCGATCAGTTCCCTGACCGCCAGGGCCACCAGCTCGCCGCCCTTTTCCGGGGTGGCCTGGCCCGGGTCCGAGCCCATCCGGCCGTCCGGATAGCGGGCCCGGAAATCCAGCGCCTCGCGGATCGGCCCGGTGGGCGCGACCTGCGGGGCGTAGTTGGCCGCCTTGATCGAGTCCGGATAGGCCCACTGGGTCACCGCGATCTCGGACGGCGTGGCGTGGCTGCCGTGGCCCGTGGGGAACAGGCGGTTGGCCAGGGGCATCACCCCCTTCAGGTCCCACCAGTTGCGCAGCTTGAGCGCGAAGCCGGCGTGGCGGCGGTCGAACGAGGCCTCGGCGTAGATCTCCGAGAAGGCCGCCTCGATGGTGGCGACGTTGCCGCCATGGCCGTTGAGGAAATAGATGCGCTCGAAACCGTGCCCGGCCAGCGACCGGGTCCAGTCGGTCAGGGCCGCGATGAAGGTGGTCGGGCGCAGCGAGATGGAGCCGGGGAAGCCCAGGTGGTGCTGGGCCATGCCGACGGCGAAGGTCGGCGCGACCAGCAGGTCGGCCTCGGGCCGCCTGGACGCCTCGTGGGCGATGATCTCTGGACACAGGAAATCGGTGCCCAGCAGGCCTGTCGGCCCATGCTGCTCGTTGGAGCCGATCGGCACGACGACGGTCCTGGACCGCTTCAGATAGTCCTCGATCTCCTGCCAGGTCGACAGCTGCAGCAGCATTCCCAATCTCCTGGCCCAATCTCCTGGCCCAATCTTCTGGCCGGGCCTCGCCGACCGCCTCTGTGTTAGGCCGCCCGGCCGCACGCGTCAGCCCTAAAAGCCGAACCTCGACCGCGCGAACGGGGGAAAGGCTTGCGGCCGGTCGCACCGGGTTTGCATATAGGCTCCAACAAGCCCGGACCAGGAAACGTCATGAGTAATCCCGAGGTCATCCCCGTCCCCCCCGCCTGGGCGCAGCGCGCCCACATCGACGCCGCCGGCTATGAAGCGGCCTGCCGCGAGGCCGAGAACGACCCGCAGGGGTATTGGCGCAAGCTCGGCCAGCGCCTGACCTGGATCAAGGCCCCGACGCAGATCAAGGACGTCTCGTTCGACGCCGCCGACTTCCGCATCCGCTGGTACGCCGACGGGGTGCTCAACGCCTCGGCCAACTGCCTGGACCGGCACCTGCCGCAAAAGGCCGGCGACATCGCCTTCATCTGGGAGGGGGACGAGCCCGAGGACAGCCGCAGGATCACCTACGCCGAGGCCCATGCCGAGACCTGTCGCATGGCCAATGTGCTGAAGGCCCACGGCGTGAAGAAGGGCGACCGCGTCACCCTCTACCTGCCGATGATCCCCGAGGCCGCCTACGCCATGCTGGCCTGCGCCCGCATCGGGGCGGTGCATTCGGTGGTGTTCGCCGGCTTCTCGCCCGACTCGATCGCCGGCCGCATCCAGGACTGCGGCTCGACGTTCGTGATCACCGCCGACGAGGGCCTACGCGGCGGCCGCACCATCCCGCTGAAGGCCAATGTCGACGAGGCGCTGGAGCAGTGTCCGGATGTCAGGACGGTGCTGGTGGTGGCCCGCACCGGCGTCGCGGTGGCCATGCAGGCGGGCCGCGACCATGCCTATGCCGCTGAGCGCGCCAAGGTCTCCGCCGACTGCCCGCCCGAGCCGATGGGGGCGGAAGACCCGCTGTTCATCCTCTACACCTCCGGCTCGACCGGCAAGCCCAAGGGCGTGCTGCACACGACCGCCGGTTATCTGGTCTATGTCGCACTGACCCATCGCGAGGTTTTC
>JAQGII010000051.1 GCA_028291305.1 Caulobacteraceae bacterium | reverse complement strand
GCGGCCGGGTCCGGGATCAGCGCGGCGGCGGCGGAGGTGCGCGCCGGGACCGCGGCGGGGGCCTGCACGCCCGGAAGCGGCGCCAGTTGCGGCTGTCCCAGGTCGCCGCGGTCGTGGGTCAGGATGGCGCCGACGGCGACCCCGACGATTCCCGCCGCCAGGGCGGCCCAGATGACCCCGATCCCGGGGCGGCCTCCGGGGCTCTGCCGCAGCGCCCGGATGCCGGTCTGGCGGGCCGCCGGCTGGGCAAGCTGGCCGCCCGCGCCGGCGTCGGGCGGCGGGCCGAAGATCTGCTCCATGTCGGCGGCCACCGTCACCGTCAGGTCGTGCATGGCCGCACTCGCTCCGCGTCGCACGGCGCGGGGCGGGCTGGGCAGGCTGTCGGACGCGTCGGATGGCATCGTGGTTCCCGGCCGGCGCGGCGTCTGACCGGCGCCGCTGCTCACCTGCTAAATGAGCGAGCGGGACCTTCGATCCCGCGACGGGCGGGGCGACGGCCCGCTTTCTCGCAGCGGCGAGTCATGATAGCGAACGGACCATGAACAATCCGGCCTCCCTCCTGCTCGCGGTCCTGGCCCTGGCCCTCCTGGCGGCGGCGGTCTGGGCCTTCCTGGCGCTGGCCAGGACCCGCACCGCCCTGGCCCTGGCCGAGGAGCGCCTGCGCCTGGGCCAGGAGAACCAGCGCTCCAACGCCGAGCTGCTCAGGGCCCAGGCCGCCCAGTCGGCGCAGGTGGTGGCCGACCACCTGGTCGCCCGCGCCAGCGAAACCTTCAAGTCGCAGGAAGAGCTGGCCAAGGCGCGGCTCGAGGCCCAGCTCAAGCCGGTGGCCGAAACCCTCGCCAAGTTCGAGCTGCAGGTGGCCGCCATCGAAAAGGCCCGCGCCGAGGACACCGGCGGGCTGAAGGCGCAGATCGCCTCCCTGCTGCAGGCCTCCACCGACACCCAGGCCGAGGCGCGCAAGCTGTCCGCGGCGCTGCGCCGGGGCGCCGGAGTGCAGGGGCGCTGGGGCGAGCAGATGCTGCGCAACGTGCTGGAGGCGGCGGGCCTGCAGAACCGGTTCGACTTCACCGAACAAACCTCGACCGACACCGAGGAAGGGCGCCGCCGTCCCGACGTGACGGTCAACATGCCCGGCGGCGGCCTGCTGGTGATCGACGCCAAATGCTCGCTCAACGCCTTCCTGGAAGCCCAGGACGCCACCGACGACGCCGCGCGCGAGGCCCATTTCATCCGCCACGCCCAGAGCGTGCAGGCGCATATCCGCGGCCTGTCGGCCAAGGCCTATTGGGACCAGTTCCCGCGCACGCCGGACGTGGTGGCGATGTTCCTGCCGGGGGACGGCTATCTGGCCGCGGCGCTGGAGCGCCAGCCGAACCTGCTGTCGGAGGGCATGAGCCAGAAGGTGGTGGTGGTCACCCCCACCACCCTGTTCGCCCTGTGCAAGGCGGTGGCCTACGGCTGGCGGGTGGAGGAGCAGTCCAAGGGCGCCGAGGAGATCGCCGCCACCGGGCGCGAGCTCTACCGGCGGCTGTCGGCCATGGGCGGCCACGTGGCGGGCCTGGGCAAGGCGCTGGAGACGGCGGTGGGCAAGTACAACGCCTTCGTCGGGTCGCTGGAGAGCCAGGTGCTGACCCAGGCGCGGCGCTTCGAGGAGCTGTCGGCCGACCACGAGGGCCGCAAGCTGGAGGAGCTGACCCCGCTGGACACCGCGCCCCGGCCCCTGTCCAAGCTGACGGCGGTGGAGGACGATGCGCCGCCCCGGCCGGCCCTCACCGCCCGGTCTTGACGACAATGGCTGGCGAAACTACCTGAGCGTCATGGCTCTGCGCGACATCCTCACCGTCCCCGACCCTCGCCTGAAGCTGGTCTCGCAGGACGTCGAACGCGTCGACGACGCCCTGCGCGCGCTGATGGACGACATGCTGGAGACCATGTACGCGGCCCCCGGCATCGGCCTGGCCGCGATCCAGGTCGGCGAGCCCAAGCGCGTGATCGTCATGGATCTGGCCCGCGAGGACGAGCCGCCGCAGCCGCGCTATTTCATTAATCCGCAGATCCTGTGGGCCTCCGAGGAAACCGCTCCCTACGAGGAGGGCTGCCTGTCGGTGCCGGACATCTACGACGAGGTCGAGCGTCCGGCGCAGGTCAAGCTGCGCTACCTGGACTACCAGGGCGAGACCGTGGAAGAGGACGCCGAGGGCCTCTATGCGGTCTGCATCCAGCACGAGATGGACCACTTGAACGGCGTGCTGTTCATCGACCACCTGTCGCGCCTGAAGCGCGACCGCGCGGTGGCCAAGGTCAAGAAGCAGAAGGCGGCCTGAAGCACGTCAGGCGAAAGTGGATACCGGTTTCGCCGCCCGAGGTGCTCTTTAACTCTATGATTTAGAGCCGTTGGCGCGTCAGGGCGCGACCACTTCCACGATCAGCCCGGTCGAGACCGACGCCAGCACGAACACGCCGGTGAGCGAGAACCAGCCGTAGCCCGCGGGCGGCCGGCGCAGGTGGGCGGCGGCGGGGTCCACGTTGGGTCCGGACTTCAGCAGGTCGGCCGGCAGATAGTCGCCGCGCTGGGGCAGGGCATGGCCGCGCGCCTGGGCCACGGCCGGCGTCGGCGCCATCACGACGGCGGCCGCCCCCAGGACCGGGAGGGTCAGCGCCAGGGTCAGGGCCGCTCTGAAGACAGTTTTCAACGTGATGAGCTCCGTCATCCCTTAGTCATGAGGGCTAGCGCCTGAATGTGGGCTGAAGATTTCAGTTCTCTCCAATCAGGTCTCTGCGGGCCTTCTCGAGTTCGTCGGCATATCTGCGTGTCGCGTAGGCTTCCGACACCAGGCCCAGCGGGGCGCCGTCGGGATCGACCACGGCCAGGGCGTCGGTCTCGGTCCGGTCGAAGGCCTCCATGATCTCCTTGATGGTCATCTCGGGCGTGAGGGCCACGTCGGCCTGCTGCGCCAGCGCGCCGACACTCCTGGCCGGGTCGGAGGGCTCGACATAGAGCGCCGCCACGGGGACCAGCCCAGCATAGGCCCCCGTCTCGTCCATCACCACCACCTGCTTGGCCGAACCCAGGGGGAAGCGGCGGCGCGCCTCGGCGACGCTGGCCGCGGCTGAGATCGTCTCCGAGGCCTTGCGCATCATGCCGCCGGCCGTGAGGTTGCGCAGCCAGCCGACGTCGTGGGCGCTGCGGATGGTCTCGCCGCGCAGGTGCAGCCGCCAGGTGGAGAAGGAATAGCCGAAGGTTTCGCGCGCCACGACCGAGGCGAACAGCGAGGCGGTCAGGGCGGCGGCGGTGATGCCGAAGTCGCCGGTGGTCTCCAGGGCCAGGAAGGCCATGGTCAGGGGGCCGCCGATCACCGCCACGGCCAGGGCGCTCATGCCCACCAGGGAGGCCACGGTCGGGTCGAGCATGGCCGAGGGCCAGTGGGTCGCCGCCAGCCCGGCGGCATAGACCCGGCCGACCAGCGAGCCTAGGAACAGCGAGGCGAAGAACAGCCCCCCGCGAAAGCCGAACCCGAGCGAGACGATCGAGGCCGCGGCCTTGAGCGCCAGCAGGACCAGCACGAGCTTGAGGCCCAGGTCCACCTCGAGGTCGTAGCGCAGGGCGCCATGGCCCGACGACAGGGTCTGCGGCGAGGCGGCGGCGAAGGCGATCAGCACCACGCCGCCGACCGCCGGGCGGGCCCAGCGCGGGATCGGCGAGCGGCCCACCAGCCCCTCCATCACCGCCACCAGCCGCATCACGCCGATGCCGAACACGGCGCAGACCAGGCCGAGGCCCGCATAGAGGCCGTAGGCCGCGGCGGTCAGGGTCCCGCCCACCGCCTCGGGCGCCATGCCGTAGATGGTCTCGCCGCTGGCCCGCGCCACCAGGGCCGCCGCCAGGGCCGCGGCCGCCACCGGCGCGACGCTGGAGACGGTGTAGGTCCCGATCACCACCTCGAAGGCGTAGAAGGCCCCGGTCAGGGGCGCGCCGAACGCCGCGGCGATGGCCGCTCCCGCCCCGGCGCCGACCATGACGCGCAGGTCCGCCCGGCGCAGGTTCAGCCACACCCCCAGGCGCGAGGCGACGGCGGCGCCCGCCTGGGTGTAGGCCGCCTCCAGCCCCACCGAGGCGCCGAAGCCGTTGGAGATCAGGGTCTGCAGGCAGACGAAGGCGGAGTCCTGCAGCGACATGCGCCCGCCACGCAGGGCGTTGGCCTCGACCGGGTCGACCGGCGGGGAGCGGCGGCGGCGGGTCCAGGCCCAGGCCAGCACCCCCATGACCACCCCGCCCGCGGGCAGCGCCAGCAGCCGGACGGGGGCGATCGGCGGGGCGGCGCTGAGGCGCACTTCCGGTTCGATGCCGAACAGCAGCACCTGCAGGCCGTGGGCCAGGGCCCCCTGGAACATGGCCAGGCCGCCGGCCAGGGCGCCCACGGCGGCGGCGATGAACACCAGCCACAGCTCGCTGGAGCGGATTCTGGCGCGCAGCCATCCCGTCCAGCGGCGCAGGCCCCGCTGGGGACGCCGGAAGCCTTCGAACCTGAGTGCGGCCATCCTGCCTTGCGATTGGACTGGGATTGGAACGGGACCAAGCCGCGTCACCATAACGGCCCCGCGCCGCTTTGGGAGCATCGCATGGCGCCGGGGCAGATTTCGCAGGGGCTCCCGGCCCATCGGCCAGGCCGCCGATGCGCCGTCAACGGTTGCTTTTGCGGCCGATCCGTTCATATTCCCGATATCGAATATCGTCCGGTTCGGCCGCTCTTCTTTGCTCGATTTCGGTTGAGTCCGGACTGCCCCGATCCCCCTCGACATTTGATACGCAGGTAAACCGGCGCCTGCGTGAACTCTTCTATTTATGAGGTACGCCACATGGCGACAGGGACTGTGAAGTGGTTCAACACCACCAAGGGCTATGGCTTCATCCAGCCCGATGACGGCGGCGCGGACGTTTTCGTCCACATCTCCGCAGTCGAACGTTCGGGCCTCGGCTCGGTGAACGAGGGCCAGAAGCTCAGCTACGAGCTCGAGAAAGATCGCAAGAGCGGCAAATTCGCCGCTGGCGATCTTCGCGCGATCTAAGTACGCAGCACAGATGGCCGATAAAGAAGAGTTCCTGGAATTCGAGGGAACCGTGACCGAGCTTCTGCCCGAAGGACGTTATCGGGTGAAGCTGGACAATGAGCACATGGTCCTCGCCTACACGGCGGGGAAGATGCGGCGGAACAAGATCAAGACCCTGGTGGGAGACCGCGTCACCGTCGAGATGACGCCTTACGACCTGTCCAAGGGTCGGATCACCTTCCGGCACAAGACCGAAGGCGCCGCTCCGCGGCCCGGCGGTCAGCGGCCGCAGTTCCGCCGGCGCTGATCAAGCGGGCCCCTTCCGCAAGGAGGGGCCCCTTTTTCTTTATGGCCTTCCGATGCCGCCGCCGTCGCCGCGCGTGGGATTTTTTTCGCGCGCGGAGGGAACCTTGACGCTACCCGGCGGTTTGGAAGTCATGCAGATTTCCCCGGAAAAGCGGTCGTGGCCCCGCAGGTTCGCGGCTGGCGGCTTTGAAATCCTCGATTCCCGTCTCGCCGACCACGGCGAAGTGACCCTGTGGTCGACCGGCGGCCCGGCCCCGGGACGGGGCGAGCTGTTCACCATCGAGCATGGCGATGCCATCCACGACCTGTCGGTGGTGGAGGTCAAGGGCCATAGTCCGGGGTGGAGCGCCCTGTGCCGGCGCGTGGATATCGCCTGGGGCTGACGCCCGGCGGCGACGCCGGCCGCTAGCGGCTGGTGAGCAGGCCCTTCAGGGCCATCGCGCAGAAAACGCCGAGGCCGCTGAGACCGGCGATGATTACCAGGCTGTTCATGTGTTCCATGCCGTTCCCGGGCGCACCCATTTGCGCCGGCTTTCGATTGCGGACCTGCAGATAAGCTTCGCCACGGTTCCTGCAAGGACCGTAGCGGCCAAAGCCTACCAACACCTTATTCCGTGATCTTTGCGCCACACCTGTGGCGCGTCGGCAATGAACGGGCAGGGAGGGCGGCTAGCCGCCGATCTCCGCCGGAGGATCGGGCCGCTCGATCTCGAAGGCCTCGCACAGGTCGGCGGCGCCGCGCGCCTTGGCGAACTCCATCCTCTGGCCGACGTGACGCATGCCCAGCCCCCTGAGCACGGCGATGGAGGCGGCGTTGGGCAGCTGGGCGACGCCTTCGACGACGTCGACGTCCAGCGCGTCCCACAGCCGGGGCAGCAGGGCTGCGGCCGCCTCGCGGGTGTAGCCGCGGCCGAAGAAGGCCTCGCCGATCCAATAGCCGATTGCGGCGCGGCGGGGCTCGGCCTCGCTCCTGCGCCCGCCGATCCAGCCGATCAGGGCGCCGTCCCCGCGCCGCTCGATGGCCCGGTTGAAGGCCTGGCCGCGGCGGGCCAGCTCCAGGGTCTGTTGGATGCGCTCGGCCACCTCCCGGGCGCTCGTCTCGCCCTGCCAGGAGCCGGTCCAACGGGCGATGCCCGGCGACATCAGCCGTGCGGTGGGGGCGGCGTCGTCGAGGGTCAGGGGGCGCAGCAGCAGCCGGCGCGTGAGGATCAGGTCGGACATGGCCGTCCCTGATTAGCAGGGATCGGCGTGTTTCCTACGGGTCGTCGAAGCGGGATCCAGGTCCTGGCCGAGCACCGATCCCAGGTCAGTAGTCGTGATCCTTGAGCACCGCGCCGGACGAGGTGGTCACGGCCATCACCAGGCCGGCCTGGCCGCCGTCGCGCATCGGGTGGGCCGTCAGGGAGACCATGTCGCCGGGCTTCAGGGAGTGGATGCTCCAGCCGTGGCGCACCAGGATGTTGGGGGTCGAGCACTCGATGCTCCATACCACCTGGCCGCCTGCGGGGGCCATCGTCACCAACTCGATGGAGGCGTGCGGGTTGACCCACTTGAACTCCTTCACCGCGCCGGTCAGCGTCACCACCTTGGCCTGGTCGAACATGGCGCCGGAATGGTGGGCGAAGGCGGGGGCGGACCCGGCGGCGAGCGCCAGGACGAAGACCAGGGGCGCAGCGGCGCGGCCGGCCATCGCGCGGGTGTCCAGCGTTCGCCGCATGCAAGCTTCAGTCATGACCGTTCGCTCCCCAGACTGCGCAGTCGATGAAGCATAGTAGGCGGTTACTGCACCTGCGGTGGGCAAATCACCGCAGCTCACTTTCAAACTTAATTTTATAATGAGGAGAGCAGACGGCGCGCACTAATACTGCTTCACAGCGGTGTCGCGGGCGCCCGCGCGCTGTTGGCCTAGTCTATCGAGGGTCACCAAAGATGCGTTCGCGCTTCTCCATCCTGCCGGCCATCCTGGCCGTCCCGCTGCTGGCCGCCGCCGCCGCCGCCCACGCCGAGCCCGACATCACCGGCATGTGGGCCCTGAGCCAGCCGGAGGGCCAGGTCCGCCAGCCGCAGCCGAAATTCACGCCCGAGGCGCGCGCCCGCAACGCCGAGGACCAGAAGATCGCCGCCGCCAACCACCGTCTGATCGGCGAGGCCCACACCAAATGCTGGCCCGCCGGCATGCCCGGCCTGATGCAGCCGCCGTTCGGCATCGAATTCCTGCAGACCAGGGGCCGGATCACCATCCTATCGGAGGTGTCCAACACCCCGCGCACCATCTACCTGGACGAGAAGACCCATCCCGACAGCTTCATCCCCGGCTGGAACGGCCATTCCATCGGCCACTGGCAAGGCAACACCCTGCTGGTCGACACCATCGGCTTCAACGGGCGCAACCATAACGTCTCGGACAAGGCGCACATCACCGAGAAGCTCTTCATGGAGGGCGAGTATCTGATCGACGAACTGACCCAGGACGACCCGGTCAACTTCGTCGAACCGCATAAGGTCCGCTACCGCTACAAACGCGCCGTGGGCCAGGAAGCCAACGAAGTGATGGAATACGTCTGCGAGGTCGATCCGGCCAACCTGTTCGCCTTCGAGGCCGAGCAGAAGGCCGCCGGGCGGCCCTCCGAATTCGATCAGGCCTGGGCGGCCTCGGCCTTCAGCAACCCGGCGCCGGTCGCCGAGGCCAAGACCGCCAAATAGGTCCAGCTCCCGCCCGTCCGCCGCCGTCTGCCGTTGAGGCGCGCGCGCGGCTGTGCCATCCAGAAGCGCGGCCGTCGGGGCCGGCGGCGGAGACGGGCAAGCCATGCGCAAGGGTCTGTGGCGGACGCTGATCCTGGGCGCGCTCGGCGGCGCCCTGATCTGGGGAGGCGCCGCCCATGCCGCGACCCCCGTCTACGGCTACAAGATCGTCCACATCTACCCGCACGATCCGGACGCCTTCACCGAAGGCCTCTTCTACCTGGACGGCTTCCTCTACGAGAGCACGGGCCTGGAGGGCCGCTCCTCGATCCGCAAGGTGAAGCTGGAGACCGGCGAGGTGGTGCAGCAGCGGCCGCTCGACGCCCAGTATTTCGGCGAGGGCATCGTCGCCTGGGCCGGCAGGCTGGTGGAGCTGACCTGGCAGTCGCAGATCGGCTTCGTCTACGACCTGAAGACCTTCGCGCCGCGCTCCAGCTTCCGCTATCGCGGCGAGGGCTGGGCCCTGACCCGCGACGACCATCGCCTGATCATGAGCGACGGCACTCCCGACCTCCGTTTCCTGGACCCGCGGACGCTGAAGGAAACCGGCCGCCTGACCGTCACCGACGGCGGCAAGCCGGTGCCCAACCTCAACGAGCTGGAGTGGGTGAAGGGACAGATCTACGCCAACATCTGGCAGGCCAACCGGATCGCCCGCATCGATCCCAAGAGCGGGCATGTGCTGGGCTGGATCGACCTGACCGACATGGCCATCGTCGAAGGGTCCAAGGGCGGCAAGCCCATCGATGTGCTGAACGGCATCGCCTACGACGCGGCGCACGACCGCCTGTTCGTCACCGGCAAGCTGTGGCCCGATCTCTATGAGATCAAGCTGACCGCGACCGCCGGGCGCTAGCCAACGAAACAGGGCAACGAAAAAGGGCCCGGACGGCGAACCGTCCGGGCCCAAAACTCACGAAAGGAAAGGCCTAGGCCTTCTTACGCATCATCGCGTCCAGGCTGTAGGGGCCGGGGCCGGAGAACACCAGGTAGAAGAAGATGAAGCAGTAGAGGATCGCCGCGTCGCCGCCGTTGTTGACGGGGAAGGGGCCCCTGGCCGCGTGGGCGAGGAAGTAGGCGAAGGCCATTTCGCCGGCGGCGATGAAGGCCGCGACGCGGGTGAATAGGCCCAGCACGATCAGGGCGCCGGCGATCAGTTCGATGGGACCCGTAAGCGGAGCCAGCACCTTC
>JAQGII010000318.1 GCA_028291305.1 Caulobacteraceae bacterium | reverse complement strand
GCGGCGTCCGAACACGTCCTGGCCAACGGCCTGCGGGTGATCGTGGCCCGGTCCAGCACCCTGCCCATCGTCACCGCACAGCTCAGCATCCGCAGCGGCGGCGCCTCCGACCCCGCCGGCAAGGCGGGCCTGGCCGACCTCACCGCCTCGCTGCTGACCCAGGGCGCCGGCGCCCGCTCGGCCACCGAGCTCGCGCGCGACATCGAGGCCCTGGGGGCCCACATCGACGGCAACGCCGGCTGGGACGGCAGCCGGGTCGACGTCAACGCCCTCACCGGCAAGCTGCCCGCCGCCATGACCATCCTGGCCGACGTGGTGCGCAGGCCGACCTTCGCCCAGGACGAGCTGGAGCGCCTGCGCCTGCGCACGCTGGATTCCCTGGAGGTGGAACTGCAGGAGCCCGGCAACCTGGCCCGCTACGCCGCCGCCGACGCCGTGTTCGCCGGCACGCCCTACGGCCACGTGCTGAGCGGCACGCCCGCCTCGCTGAAGGCGATCACCCGCGAGGACGTCGCCGCCTTCCACCGGACCTGGTACCGGCCCGACAACGCCGTGCTGGTGCTGACCGGCGACATCACCCCGCAGGACGGCTTCGCCCTGGCGCAGCGCGCGTTCGGCGACTGGGCTCGGCCCGCCGCTCCCCTGCCCGCCCCGCCGGCCGCCGCGCCGACGGCCAAGCCCCGGGTGATCGTCATCGACCTGCCGGGCACGGGCCAGGCGGCCGTGACCCTCTACCTGCCGGCGATCCGCCGCACCGACCCGCGCTACTACCAGCTGCTGGTGGCCAACAGCGTGCTCGGCGGCGGCTATTCCGCCCGGCTGAACGAGGAGGTGCGGGTCAAGCGCGGCCTCAGCTACGGCGCCTCGTCGGTGATGGACGCCCGCCGCGGGGTCGGTCCCCTGGCCGCCGCCGCCCAGACCAAGAACGAGTCCGCGCCGGACGTCGTCGACCTGATCCTCAAGGAGCTGGACGGCCTGAAGACCACTCCGCCCGATCCGGCCGAGCTGGCCGCGCGCAAGGCGACCCTGGCCGGCAACTTCGGGCGCAACGTCGCCACCACCGGCGGCCTGGCCGGCTACCTGTCGGGCCTGGCCCTGCAGGGCATCGACCTGTCGGAGATCAACCGCTACGCGCCCAGCGTGGAGGCGGTCACCGCCGACCAGGTCAAGGCCATGGCCGCCCAGGTGATCGATCCCCGGGCCGCCACCGTGGTGGTGGCCGGCGACGCCAAGCTGTTCGTCGACAAGCTGAAGGCCCGCTTCCCGCAGGCCGAGGTGATTCCCGCCGACAAGTTGAACCTGGACAGCCCCACGCTGCGTTGAGTCCTTTTCCCCGTCGGCGAGAGGGGTTGACCCAGGAGATCGGCGTGGACTACGACGTCGCCATCGTCGGCGCAGGGGCTTCGGGCCTGGCCGCGGCCCGGCGCCTGAAGGGCAGTGGGCTCCGCGCCATCGTGCTGGAGGCGCGCGGCCGGATCGGCGGGCGCGGCCATACGGTGACGCCCTCGGGCGAGCTGCACCTGGACCTCGGCTGCGGCTGGCTGCATTCGGCCGACCGCAACCCGTTCACGCGCATCGCCCATGCGCAGGGCCTGACCATCGACCGGACCCCCGCCGCCTGGGGCCACGACGCCCCCGGCTTCGGCATGGACGCGCAGGCGCGGCAGGACTTCGGCCGAGCCATGCAGGCCCTGTTCGACAGGATCGAGGCGGCGGCCAGGGCGCCGCAGGACCGGCCGGTGTCGGACCTGCTGGACCCCGACGACCGCTGGACCCCGCTGCTCAACGCCTTCAGCGCCTATTACAACGGCGCGGAATTTCACCAGGTGTCGGTCAAGGACTACGCCGCCTATGACGACGACTCGGTCAACTGGCGGGTGCTGGAGGGCTACGGCCGGGCCATCGCCGGGCTGGGCGCGGACGTGGAGATCGCGCTGCAGACCCCGGTCGTGCTGATCGACCACCGCGGGCCGCGCCTGCGGCTGCATACGCCCGGGGGAGTCCTGGAGGCCTCCGCGGTCATCGTCACCGTGCCCACGGCCCACCTGGCGCAGCAGCGCCTGCGCTTCCTGCCCGAGCTGCCGGACAAGGCCGGCGCCGCCGAGCAGCTGCCGCTCGGCCTGGCCGACAAGCTGTTCCTGTTGATCGACCAGCCGGACGCCCTGCCCAAGGACGCCCATGTGTTCGGCCGCCCGGACCGCACCGAGACCGGTAGCTACTATCTGCGCCCGTTCGGCCGGCCGCTGATCGAGGTCTATGTCGGCGGCCGCCACGCACGCGCCCTGGAGGCCGAGGGCGCCGCCGCCTTCCCCGCCTTCGCCGTCGAGGAGCTGACCGGCCTCCTGGGCTCGGACTTCGGCCGCCGGCTGCGCCCGGTCGCCCAGTCGCGCTGGGCCAGCGATCCGCATGCGCTCGGCTCCTATTCCCACGCCCTGCCCGGCGGCGCCGGGGGGCGGGCCGTGCTGGCGGCGCCGGTGGATGGACGGCTGTTCTTCGCCGGCGAGGCGACCTCGGCGGCCAGCTTCTCCACCGCCCACGGCGCCTACCTGGAGGGGATCAGGGCGGCGGAAGAGGCGATGGCGGCGCTGCCGCACCCTGCGGCGGCAAAATGACCGCCATCCTCGGGACCAGCCCGAGGATCACGATCTGCTCAGAGGGCCTTCTCGACCTTGCGCCGCTCGCTGGCGCGCACCTTCTCGCTCTCGGACTTGAGCTGGCCGCAGGCCGCCAGGATGTCGCGTCCGCGCGGGGTGCGGATCGGCGATGCGTAGCCGGCGCGGTTGATGATGGCCGCGAAGGCCTCGATCGTGCCCCAGTCCGAGCAGGCGTAGGGGCTGCCCGGCCAGGGGTTGAACGGGATCAGGTTGATCTTGGCGGGGATGCCCTTGAGCAGGGCGACCAGGGCCTTGGCCTCGGCCGGGCTGTCGTTGACGCCCTTGAGCATCACATATTCGAAGGTCACCCGGCGGGCGTTGGACAGGCCGGGGTAGGCGCGGATCGCCGCCAGCAGCTCGGCGATCGGGTAGCGCCGGTTCAGCGGCACCAGCTCGTCGCGCAGCGTGTCGTTGGTGGCGTGCAGCGAGATGGCCAACATAGCCTGGGTGATCTCGCCCGCGCGCGGGATCTCGGGGACCACGCCGGAGGTCGAGATGGTGATCCGCCGGCGCGAGATGGCGGTGCCTTCGTTATCCGAGATGATCTCGATGGCGTCCGACACCTGGTCGAGATTGTAGAGCGGCTCGCCCATGCCCATGAAGACGATGTTGCTGAGCTGGCGTTCGCCGGCCGGCGACGGCCATTCGCCCAGGTCGTCGCGGGCGATCTGCACCTGGGCCATGATCTCGGCGGCGGTCAGGTTGCGCACCAGGGGCTGGGTGCCGGTATGGCAGAAGGTGCAGTTCAGCGTGCAGCCCACCTGGCTGGAGACGCACAGCGCCCCCGCCCGGCCGACGCCGGGGATGAACACGGTCTCCGCCTCGACGCCCGGCGCGAAGCGGATCAGCCATTTGCGCGTGCCGTCGCGGCTGACCTGGCGCTCCACCACCTCGGGGCGGCCGAGGGCGAAGGACTGCTCCAGCACCGCCCGGCTGTCCTTGGCGATGTCGGTCATGCGCGAGAAGTTGGTGACGCCGAAATTGTGGATCCAGCGCCAGATCTGGTTGGTGCGCATGCGCGCCTTGTCCGGCGCCACGGCCCCGGCCTCGACCAGGGCGGCCTGCATCTGCCCGCGGGTCATCCCCGAGAGGTTAGGCGGCGCGGCCGGCGCTGCGGCCCCGACGTCTGGACGGGGGGCCGGGCGCTTGAGATCGAGGGTGACGCCCAAGACCAGCTCCTCTGCGAATGATGGCGAGCCATAGCAGATGGGAGGCCGGACGCCAAAAAGCCACCTGGCGGAGCGCTAGACCTTCGGCCGCTGGATCGACGGGCCGAGGTTGGTCATCACCTCGCGGGCGTCCAGGGCCCTGCCGTCGGCGGGCCGCGGGCCGTGGCCCATGACGATCTCGGCGGAGACCTCGTAGCGGTTGTACTGCTGCACCACGGTCGGGGAATCGAACGGGCTGCCCCAGGCGCCGCCCCAGGGGCCGCCCCAACCGCCGCCCCACGCGCCGTAGCCGCGCCAACCGTAGGCGCCGTGGAAGCGCCAGGACGGGTACCAGCCATAGCCATAGACCGGATCGAGGTAGGTCTGGCTCTTCTTGTCGGTGTATTTGTCGGCGGTGACGAACCAGTCGAAGCCTTGGCTGACCGTCAGCTCGGCCGCCCGGTACAGCAGGTAGCGTTCGACCGTCTCGCGCGAAGTCAGAGTGTTGCCGCTGAACATCACGCGCCAGCGGTCCGAGTTCAGACGCACGTCGCTGTAGCCGCCGGCCTGGGCGTTGGCGGGATTGACCGGCTGATAGGGGGTGACCGTTTCGCAGGCGGCGAGGCCGCCGGCCAGGGCGATGGTGGCCGCCACCGCGCAAAGAGTACGTTTCATCGCCCACTCCAGGCAAAGTTCTGTTCTGCCCGCAATTCAAGCAAAAAACCATGGCGGAAGTTGGGTTGCTGCGGCCGATGTTGATTTCCGCGGATGTCCGCGGCGCCACCCCCGCCCGCCAATGTTTCGCAGCACTTGGTTTGTCGGCGCGTCGAAATATAGGACTCCCTGCCCTCGGAGAACGCCGGCGGCGAAACCGGTTTCTCGCTGGCTGGCCCTAGTTCAGGTCTCCCCAATACCGCGCCGTGCGCAGCGGAGCGGACGTGATGACATCGACGCCGCCGATGGACACCGAGTGGATCACCGCGTCGATCTCGCGCCGCCAGAACTCCAGGAAGCGCTGGATGCGGGGGAAGTCCGGAGCCTGGTCGAGCGTCTGCCAAAGGAAGCTCTGCAGCAGGGCCGGGTGGGCGGGCATGTAGTAGAGCACCTCGGCGGTGGTCAGCCGCCGCCCGGTCAACTGCACGGAAAAGTCGCGATCCACGCCGTCTGGCATCCGTCACCTCAAGGGCTGCACACCGAGGGTCTCAGAGTCCGCTTGATTTGGCAACGGATGGATGTATAAAAACTGTCGTGAATTCAATATGTTGGCAGCAATCAAGCGGTGCTGCTGACATCTACAGGCGGCTGACGATCAGCCCCGCCGCCGCGACCAGCACCGCGGCCACGGCGACCGAAAACCCCCGGCGGAACCTCGGCTCGGCCATCCGCGAGGCCAGGGCCGCGCCGCCGAAGCCGTAGGCGGTGGTGGCGATGACGTCGAGGGCCACGGTGGCCGCGGCGAACATCACGAACTGCGCCGGCAGGGGGCGGCTGAAATCCAGGAAGGGCGGCAGCACTGCGCCGAAGAACAGCAGGATCTTCGGGTTGGTGATCTGCACGGTGAAACCGTCGCGGAAGGCCGAGCCGGCGGGCTTGATGTCGACATGGGCCAGGCCGCCCTCCTTGGCGAACCCGGCCTGGAGCGCCTTATAGGCCAGCCACGCCAGATAGGCGGCGCCCACCACGATCAGCACCTTC
>JAQGII010000483.1 GCA_028291305.1 Caulobacteraceae bacterium | reverse complement strand
CGCGATGACCGCGGCGGCCTGGGCCGTGGTGGTGATCCCGCTGGTGTGGGGCGTCTGGATCACCCTGACCAAGGCGGCGGTGCTGTTCCACGGCGGCTGACGCCGCCGCCCATTCGTTCCGGGGGTTGAAGCTGTTATCCTGCAACCCGTTGAAGAGTTTGACCGCAACCGCCGATGACCGAGCCCGTCCACATCCAGCCGGCCCTGCAATGGCGCCTCGGGGCCGCCAGCCCCGAGGCGATCACGCGCGCCGTGCCGGAGGAGACGGCGATCGGCATCAGCTACGATTCCGAACCCTACGCCGTGCTGATGGCCACCCCGGCGGACGTGGCGGACCTGGCCCTCGGCTTCACCGTCAGCGAGCGCATCGCCGCGGCGGCCGAGGTGCTGGACATCCGCGTCAGCGAGCATGACGAGGGTCTGGTCGCCGATGTGCTGCTGTCCCGCGCCGGAGCCGCGAGCGCCCGGGACCGCCGCCGCCGCAATATGGAGGGCCGCTCGTCCTGCGGCCTGTGCGGCATCCAGAGCCCGGAAGACGCCCTGCGCGCCCTGCCCGTCCTGGCGCCGGGCCTGACCGTGCGCCGCCAGGCGATCCAGGCGGCGCTGACCGCGCTGGAAGGCCGCCAGACCCTGGGCGCCGCCACCCGCGCCACCCACGCCGCGGCCTGGGCCGACGCCGACGGCAGACTCCTGCTCGTCCGCGAGGACGTCGGCCGGCACAATGCGCTGGACAAGCTGATCGGCGCGGCGCTGAAGGCCGCCCTCGACCCGGCGCGGGCGTTCGTGGTGGTGACCAGCCGCTGTTCGTACGAGATGGTGGAGAAGACCGTGCTGGCGGGCGTCAGCCTGCTGGTGGCCATCTCGGCGCCCACCGCCCTGGCCATCCGCAAGGCGCAGGGCGCCAACCTGACCCTGATCGCCCTGGCCCGCGCCGACGGCCACGCCGTGTTCGCCGGCGCCGAGCGGGTGCTCGACCTGACCCAGGAAGGGGCCGCCGCATGAGCCCGTACGATTCCGGCTCCGCCGCGGCCCGCGAGACACTCGTCGATCCGTTCGGCCGCACCATCGACTACCTGCGCGTCTCGGTGACCGACCGCTGCGACCTGCGCTGCGTCTACTGCATGGCCGAGCACCAGACCTTCCTGCCCAAGGTCGACCTGCTGACCATCGAGGAGCTCGACCGGCTGTGCTCCGCCTTCGTCGGCCTGGGCACCAGGAAGCTGCGCCTGACCGGCGGCGAGCCGCTCGGCCGGCGCGGTTTCATGGACCTGGTGGAGCGGCTGTCGCGCCATCTGCGCAGCGGCGCCCTGGACGAGCTGACCCTGACCACCAACGGCACCCAGCTGCCGCGCTTCGCCGCGGACCTGGCCCGCCACGGCGTGCGCCGGCTGAACGTGTCGCTCGACAGCCTGGACCCCGCCGCCTTCCGCAAGATCACCCGGGGCGGCGACCTCAACCAGGTGATCGCCGGCATCGAGGCGGCGCAGGCGGCCGGCATCCGGGTCAAGATCAACACCGTGGCCCTGAAGGGCGACAACGCCGGCGACCTGCCGGCCATGATCCAGTGGGCGCACGCCAGGGACCTCGACATCACCCTGATCGAGACCATGCCGCTGGGCGAGATCGAGGAAGACCGCACCGACCAGTACCTGTCCCTGGCCGGCGTGCGCGCCGAGCTGGAATCCTTCTGGACCCTGACGCCGCTGGACGACCGTAGCGCCGGGCCGGCGCGCTATGTGCGGGTGGCGCAGACGGGCGGCAAGCTCGGCTTCATCACCCCGCTCAGCCACACCTTCTGCGAAAGCTGCAACCGGGTGCGCGTGACCTGCACCGGCACCCTCTACATGTGCCTGGGCCAGGACGATCAGGCCGACCTGCGCGCGCCGATGCGCGAGCACGCCGACGACGCCAGCCTGGTGGCCGCCATCCGCGAGGCCCTGACGCGCAAGCCCAAGGGCCACGACTTCAAGATCGAGCGGCGCGGCGCCGCCCCGGCGGTGAGCCGCCCCATGTCGACCACGGGCGGATGAAGATGAGCAAGGTGGTATTACTGGGCCGCCTGCGCGACATCGCCGGCTGGCGCGAGCGGGCCCTCGATCCGCCGCCCGCGACCCTCGCCGCCCTGCGCGACCTGCTCTCCAGCGAAGACCCGGTCCTCGGCGAGGCGCTGGCCGGCCGCGGTGTGCAGGCCGCCGTCAACAAGGCGCTGGCGCGCGGCGACGTCGCCCTGCAGCCCGGCGACGAGATCGCCTTCCTGCCGCCGATGAGCGGGGGCTGACATGGCCGTGCGGGTGCAGACTGAGCCGTTCGACGCCGGCCGGCTGCTCGGCGACTTCTCCGCCGGCCGCCTCGAGGCGGGCGGCATCGTCAGCTTCACCGGCATCGCCCGCGACGCGACGGGAGGCTCCGCCGTGACCCTCCTGGAGCTGGACGCCTACCCCGGCTTCACCGAGCCGGCCATCGAGGCGATGGAGGCCGACGCCCGCGCCCGCTTCGGCGTGCAGGACCTGCTGGTCGTGCACCGCCACGGCCCCATCCGGCCGGGCGAGGCCATCGTCTTCGTCGCCGCCGCCGCCGAGCACCGCCGCGCCGCCTTCGACGCCGTCGACTTCCTGATGGACAGGCTGAAGACCGAGGCCCCCTTCTGGAAAAAGGAGCGCGGGCCGGACGGAGACCGCTGGATCGAACCCCGCGCCCCGGACTATCAGGACATGGAACGCTGGAGCCGCGCGTTTTCGGACGAAGTGGAGCCTGCTGCATCGTCCGACACCGCGCCAAAGGACATGAGCCGATGAACGCCATTCTTCCCGCTCCCGCCGGCAAGCTGGACGAGGGGCAGCCCCTGGTGCCCGTGCGCGTGGCGGTGATGACCGTCTCCGACACCCGCGACGAGGAGAGCGACACCTCCGG
>JAQGII010000395.1 GCA_028291305.1 Caulobacteraceae bacterium | reverse complement strand
CCCTGGCCGAGGAGCTCGATGCGCTGAACGTGTCGCGCAAGGACGTGGAGCGCGAGGTCACCGAACAGGCCATCGCCTCGGTCGAGAAGGCCGACAGCCGGCCGGGAGAGGCGCCCGCCATCGTCGTCTCGGGCGAGGGCTGGCATCCCGGCGTGGTCGGCATCGTCGCCGGACGCCTGCGCGAACGCTACCGCCGCCCCGTGGTGGTGATCGGCGTGGACGCCGTGGTCGGCGTCGGCAAGGGCTCGGGGCGCTCCCAGCCGGGGGTCAACCTCGGCCGTGCGATCCAGGCGGCCTTCGAGACCGGCTTGCTGATGGCCGGCGGCGGCCACGCCATGGCAGCCGGCCTGACCGTCCGTGCCGGGAACATCGACGGCTTGCGCGATTTCCTGCAGGACCGGCTGGTGGAGGAGAGCGCCGCCGCCGCGCAGCAGGATGTGGTGGAGATCGACGCCCTGGTCAGCCCGCGCGGCGCCGACCGGGCCCTCTATCAGGACTTCCAGCGCCTGACGCCGTTCGGGCCGGGCAATCCGGAGCCGATGTTCGCCGCGGCCGACGTGATCATCGACTATCCGCAGGCCATGCGCGGCGGCCATGTCCGCTGCGTGCTGACCGACGGCGCGGGCGCCAAGCTCAAGGCCATCGCCTGGCGCGCGGAGGACACCGATCTCGGTCGCCGGCTGCTGGCGGGGGGCGGCGGGGTGCATGTCGCCGGCCGTCTGAAGGCCGACGACTGGAACGGCCGCCAGGGCGTTCAGCTGGAGATCGAGGACGTCGCCGACCCTCGCGTGAGCAGCTAGGCGAAAACCGGTGATTTCCAGGCCGCCACGGGCTTGCACCCCATAGGGAAGGCGGATATATCGCCCTTCCCGCGACAGTGGTCCCTTCGTCTATCGGTTAGGACACCAGATTTTCAATCTGGGAAGAGGGGTTCGACTCCCCTAGGGACTACCATCGCGGACGCCGATCAGGCCTTCTCCTGCTCTGATCTTGCTAACCGGCCCCGGGACTGCCATCGTCCCCTAAAGGCAAGACAATCCCCCCGATTAGGTCCTGCCCGTCAAGTAAGCGTCTTGCCACGTCAAGCCCGCGGCGAATCGTCATTAGGGCTTTTATGCATTGACGCTCACTGTTCTTGCGAGAACAGTGTTATGATTGGGGGTCCGTCCAGTACTTTTGGCCGGACGAGAGGGGCGGAATGTCTGGTTACGACTACGATAATGTCGATGCGCACGAAGAGTCCGTGCGGATCAGTGGGCGCGTTAAGTGGTTCGATCCCGGGAAGGGCTACGGCTTTATCGTCCCCGACGACCCGGCGCAGACCGGTCTCAAGGACGTGCTCCTTCACGTGACGAGTTTGCGCCAGGCCGGCCGCGAGAGCGCGCTGGAAGGCTCGGTGATCAGCTGCGAAGTGGTCAAGCGGCCCAAAGGCTGGCAAGTCTGCGAGATCCACGAACTGGATGAGACCAGCGCCGCCCCCATGGCGCCGCGCCCCAGCCGGCTGGACGGCAACGGCGGCGGATTCCGCCGCGATGGCGAGGCGCCCCGGCCGTTCCGCGACCGCAGCGAAGGCCTCGACCGCGCTCCGCGCCGCCCGCCCGCCGCCAGCGGTCCGCTGGAGCGGGTCAAGGTGAAGTGGTTCAATCGCACCAAGGGCTATGGTTTCGTCGTCCGCGAAGGCCAGCCCGGCGACATCTTCGTCCATATCGAAACCCTGCGCCGCAGCGGGCTGGAAGACCTCCAGCCGGGCGAAGACGTGATGGTCCGCTTCGCCGAGGGCCCCAAGGGGCTGGTGGTGGCCGAGATCGAAGCCGAGGCGTTGGGCTAGAGCCGCATTGCGGGGTCGGGCCCCGCGTGGCAAGAACCCCGCTCCAAGTTTCGGAGCGTAGCGCAGCCTGGTAGCGCATCTGCTTTGGGAGCAGAGGGTCGCAGGTTCAAATCCTGCCGCTCCGACCACTTGAAAGATTTTGCAGGACGCCCAAACCCAAGTAGGGATGGGCGCACTTGAGATCGAGACCGGGAACCTGGACGACCATGCTCGCGCGCATCTTCCGCCCCTCCAAGTCCGCCATGCAGTCCGGCGTGGCCAACACCGTCGAATGGGTCCTGGAATTCGAACCCGCCAGCGCCCGCATCGCCGATCCCTTGATGGGCTGGACCAGCTCCACCGACATGGATGGCCAGATCCGCCTGTCCTTCGACAGCCGCGAGCGCGCGGTCGCCTACGCCCAGGCGCACGGCATCCCGTTCCAGGTGATCGAGCCGCAGCAGTCCAAGAAGATCATCAAGGCCTATGCCGACAACTTCGCTCCGGGCCGCAGACAGCCCTGGACGCACTAGTGCGGTTTTGAATGGCCGGCGCTTTTCGCGGACCGGCGCCCTTAGCTCAACCGGATAGAGCACTCGCCTTCTAAGCGAGCGGTTGCAGGTTCGAGTCCTGCAGGGCGCGCCACCGATCAGTCCAGCGCCGCGGCATAGGCGTCCAACGCCCTGCGCAGGTCGGCGATCAGGTCGTCGGGGTCTTCCAGGCCGACATGCAGCCGCACCAGCGGTCCGCCCAGCGCCGGCGCCTGCGGCCGGAACGCCAGCTGGGGATCGCAGTGGATCGCCAGGCTCTCGAACCCGCCCCACGAGAAGCCCAGGCCGAACAGTTGCAGGCTGTCGATGAAGGCCTCCACCGCGGCCTCGGGACCCGACTGCAGCACCAGGCCGAACAGGCCGTTCAGGCCGGAGAAATCGCGTTTCCACAGCATGTGGCCGGGCGCGCCGGGCAGGGCGGGGCAGAGCACCCGGGCCACCTCGCCCTGGCCCTGCAGCCACTGGGCGACCTTCAGGGCGTTCTCGCCGTGCCGCCGCAGCCGCACCTCCAGGGTGCGCATGCCGCGCAGCATGAAATAGGCGTCGTCCGGCGACACGCCGAGGCCGAAATCGCGCAGGAAGGCGTCGATCCTGCCCAGCATCCGGTCGTCGAGACTGCAGGCCGCGCCCATGAACACGTCCGAATGGCCGCCGACATATTTGGTCAGGGCCTGGACGCTGACGTCGACCCCCAGAGACAGGGGATTGTAGAGCAGGCCCGCGCCCCAGGTGTTGTCGATCACGGTCAGCACGCCGCGCTCGCGGGCCAGGCGGGCGATCGCGGGGACGTCCTGGATCTCGAAGGTCAGCGAGCCGGGGGACTCCAGCAGGATCAGGCGGGTGTCCGGTCCGACCATGCCCATCACCGTGTCCGGCGCGGCGTCGGCGGCGAAATAGCGGGTCCTGACCCCGTACCGCTTCAGCAGGCCTTCGCAGAACCGGCGGCTTGGCCCATAGACGCAGTCCGTCACCAGGATTTCGTCGCCGGCCTTCAGCAGGGCCAGCAGCGTGCCGGTGACGGCGGCGAGTCCGGACGGGAACAGGCGTGCGGGACCGGAGCCTTCCAGTTCGCCGACGGCTTCCGCCAGGGCGGTCTGCATCGACAGCCCCAGCCGCCCATAGGTCGGCGCGCTGGTGTCGTAGAGGGCCCTGGCGTTGGGCAGCAGGACCGTGGAGCCGCGTTGCAGCGGCGGGCTGACGGTCTTGGCCGCCGGCGCGGCGCCGGAGCCGGCGCGCAGCGGGCGGGTCTGTTTGGCGACCGGGTTGTGGTCGGACGGGTTTTTGCGCATCGCT
>JAQGII010000393.1 GCA_028291305.1 Caulobacteraceae bacterium | reverse complement strand
GGGTCCAGCGGTGGATGTTGTTGAGGTCGGCGTAGCCGCCGCTGGCGAAGGCGCGCAGCAGGTTCAGCGTCGACGCCGACTGGCCATAGGCCTTCAGCAGCCGCTCGGGATCGGGGATGCGCTCGGCCTCATTGAAGCCCATGCCGTTGATGTTGTCGCCCCGGTAGGACGGCAGGGTGACGCCGCCCTGGGTTTCCACGGCGGACGAGCGCGGCTTGGCGAACTGGCCGGCGATACGGCCCACCTTCACCACCGGCTTGCCGCCGGCAAAGGTCAGCACCACGGCCATCTGCAGGATCAGGCGGAAGGTGTCGCGGATGTTGTCGGCCGCGAATTCCTTGAAGCTTTCGGCGCAGTCGCCGCCCTGCAGCAGGAAGGCCTTGCCGTCCGCCACGTCGGCGAGCAGCGCCTTCAGCCGGCGGGCCTCGCCTGCAAAAACCAGGGGCGGCATCCGGCGCAGTTCGGTTTCCACACGCGCCAGGGCGTCCGCGTCCGGATAGTCGGACGGGATGTGCTTGGCGGGCTTGCTTCTCCAGGACGCGGGCGTCCAGCGGTCGGTCATCTGCGGGTACTCGATTGAGAGGCGCGGCTTTTAGCTCAAAGGCCGGCTGTTGGCAAAAATCAGGCGATGCTCAGTTCCATGGGCACATGCTTCTCGCGCATGGTCACCAGTTCCTCGGCCATGGTGGGGTGCAGGGCGCAGGTCGAATCCCACTGGGCCTTGGTCACGCCCATCTTGATGGCCACGGCGGCCATCTGGATGATCTCCGGCGCCTCGGGGCCGACGATGTGGCAGCCGAGGATGACGTCGGTCTCGCCGTCCACCACCAGCTTCATCAGCATGCGGTCCTGGCCGCCGTAGAAGACCTCCTTCATCGGCCGGAACCGGGTCAGGTAGATGTCGACCTTCTTGTAGGCGTGCCGGGCCTCGGTTTCGGTCATGCCCACGCAACCGACCGGCGGCTGGCAGAACACCGCCGTGGCGACCATCTCGTGGTCGAAGCTGGTCGGCCTGCCGCCGAACACGGTCTGGACGAAGGCGACCGCCTCGCGGATGGCCACCGGGGTCAGGTTGATGCGGTCGGTGACGTCGCCCACGGCATAGATGTTGGGCACGTTGGTGCGGGAGAATTCGTCCACCGCCACGGCGCCCTTGTCGGTCAGCAGCACCCCCGCGTTGTCCAGGCCCAGCCCCTCGACATAGGGCATGCGGCCGGTGGCGAACATCACCACGTCGGCCTCGCAGTCCACCCCGTTGTCCATGTGGTTGACCAGGCCCGTGGCGGTTTTCTCGATCCGCTCGTGCTGCGTGCCGACCATCAGGCGGATGCCGCGCTTCTCCATCTCGTCGGACACGTGGGAGCGCACGTCCTCGTCGAAGCCGCGCAGGATGTTGGGACCGCGGTAGACCAGGGTGGTGTCCACGCCCAGGCCGTTGAAGATGCCGGCGAACTCCACGGCGATGTAGCCGCCGCCCACCACCATCACCCGCTTGGGCAGCTCTTCCAGGTGGAAGGCCTCGTTGGAGCTGATCGCGTATTCGATGCCTTCCAGGTCGGCCGGGATGGACACACGGCCGCCGGTGGCGATCAGGATGATGTCGGCGGTGACCGTCCTCTTCTTGCCCACCAGCTCGATGGTGTGGGCGTCCACCAGCCGCGCCTTGGCATGCACCAGGTCAGCGCCGGCCTTGGCCAGGTTGGAGGCGTAGATGCCCGACAGGCGGCCGATCTCCACGTCCTTGGCGGCGAGGAAGGTCTTCCAGTCGAACTGGCTGTCGATCTTGGACCAGCCGTAGCCCTCGGCCTCCTTGAACATGGCGGAGAATTCCGAGGCGTAGACCATGAACTTCTTGGGCACGCAGCCGCGGATCACGCAGGTGCCGCCGACCCGGTCCTCCTCGGCGACGGCCACGCGCTTTCCCGAAAGCGCGGCGAGCCGCGCGGCGCGGACCCCGCCCGATCCCGCGCCGATGACGAACAGGTCGTAGTCGTACTCAGCCATGAACGGCTCCGAAGTTGCGCGCGGCCGTCAAGCGGGGCCGTGGGCTCAGATGGGATGCCGAACCGTATAATCAAAGTCGACCACAAACCCCACACCGCTCATCGGGCGCAGGCGCGACCCGGGTCTCGGGCCGGGAGGCCGCCCAGATGAGAGAGCGGGCGCCACAGCGCCGCGCCGCATGTCAATCGGCCAGGCCATGTCGTTATGTGTCCATTCCCAGCAGTCGCCGAAATCCGTCCCGACGGCGCAGTGATGTAAGAAACCGACGTCGTCCTTTCCTCGAGCAGGAGCGGCGGCGAACCAGCCATTGGAGTCGGATACCTGGCGGGACGGCATGCATGCTCATCGGTGACAAAGTCTGTTTGGGGCCGTTTCTAGAGGGCGACACCCCGGTCCTGTTCAACTGGTGCAACAGCCTCGATCTTGTCCGCAGCAACGGCCCCTACCGCCCGATGGACCAGATCAAGTTCAATCAATGGTTTTCGGGCATCGGCGCCGATCCCACGCGCGTGTTCTTCGCCGTTCGGCGGCAGCAGGATCTGCGGTTGTTAGGCTATCTGCAGATCGTCGACATCCAGCCGGCGTCTCGCAGCGCCGAAATCGGCATCCTCATCGGCAGTCCCGACGACCGGGGACAGGGCTTCGGACAAGAAGCCATGCAGATGGCCCTCGCCTATTGCTGGCGGGACCTGAACCTGGACCGCGTGGCCCTCTCGGTTGTCGGCGACAACCCCCGAGCGATCCATGTCTACCGCAAGGCCGGCTTCGAACTGGAGGGCGTCAAGCGCCGCGCCTCCTATCTGGATGGACGATTTCACGACGTCACGCTCATGGCCATCCTGCGACCTGATGGAATGTGAAGACAACGCCCCCTCGCTGGGATGGCCGGCGACCGGACCTTCAGCGCTCGTCTTGAAGGCCGAGGCGGCGCGGCGAAAGCGGATCAAGCCAATTTGGCGCCGCCAAATCGTCTCGTGGAACACCTCGGCTTGCCTCAACTACAGGCCGGCGCGCGGCCGACACGGCAGCGATATAAATCGGCACATACAGGCAACGCCTCAAATATATCCAGGACATCGTAATGTCTGTGCTGGTCCGCTTCCAAATCCGAGTGCGTGCACCCGCTGTTGTCGCGGTAGAATTCTGATCGATGCGCGCGCCTCAATCTCTCCCCGAAGCGATCGACGTCGCCCTCGATCCCGCGGAAATCCTCAAGCGAGCCCTGGATCACCATCGGGCCGGCGAGCGCGACGAGGCGGAATCTCTTTATCGCCGGATACTGGAGGCGGATCCGCGCGAACCGACGGCGCTTTATCTCTATGGCCTGTTCAATATGGAAACGGGACAGGTGGAGGTCGCCGAACGACTGCTCAGCCAGCTCGTCGAGGTTCGTCCGGGCAATGCCGAGGCGCACGTGGCCCTGGCCAATCTGACCTATGGACGCGGACGGCATGAACAGGCGATCGCCGGTTACCGCGAGGCCCTCGCCATCCAGCCCGGCCATCCGGTCGCGCTGGTCAATCTGGCGTCCATCCTTCTCGAACGCGGCTTTGTTGACGACGGCGACTTCGACGGCGCCATCGACGTGTGTCGGGCGGCCATCGCCCTGCTGGCCGATCCCGCGCCCGCCCATACGGTGCTTGGCCGAATCCTCCTGGCCGCCGGCCGGATCGATGAGGCGGCCGAGGCCTATCGCGCCGCGGTGGCTCGGTCGCCGGCGAATCTGGCGGCCTTGGCCGGTCTGGCGCTGGCCCTGATCGGCGGCGGCGATGGCGAAGCGGCGCTGGGCGCCGCCGACACCGCCTTGGCGCTCGACCCGGACTGTCTCGACGCCTGCCATGCGCGGGGAAGCGCCTTGTTGGTGCTGCATCAGCCCAAGGCGGCGGCGCGCGCCTTCGAACACGGCGTGGCCCTGGCTCCCGCCCAGGCCCGGATGCATCTCGGCCTCGGCGACGCCTATGCCGAGCTTGACCGGACGCACGAGGCCCTGAAGCATTATTGGCGCGCGGCGGAGCTGGAGCCCGCCTCGAAATCGGCCCACGCCAATCTGGGGTCGGTGCTCTATCGCTGCGGCGATCTGGAGAACGCCGAGCGCCACTGCCGCCTGGCCCTGGCTGCCGACCCGAACATGGTCGTTGTCCACCAGAACCTCGCCGGCATCCTGGCTGACCGGGGCGATGTCGATCAGGCCCTCCATCACCGCGACACCGCCTATGGCCTGCGCAATCTGGTGATTGAGAGGGCGCCACGCGCCAGGGCCAACGTGCTGGTGCTGACCACGTCGGACAGCGGCAACGTGCCGCACAAATATCTGCTGCCTCTCGACCGCTACACGCGGATCGACTGGTTCATCGAATACGCCCGCGACGGTCAGGCGGCCGAACTGCCGCCCTATGATCTGGTGTTCAACATCATCGGCGACCCCGACTACGCCGACGCGACCGAGGCCCCCGTGGCGGCGTTTCTCCAGCAATGCGACCGCCGCGTGCTCAACGACCCCGCCCGCGTCGCCCGCACCCGCCGCGACCTTCTCCCGGCGCTACTGAGCGGGATCGGGGGCCTCGCGATGCCGAAGGTCGCGCGCTTTGAGGCCGCCGCCCTCGCCGGCCGCGACCTCGCCGCCGTTGTGGGGTTTGCCGGCCTGACGGCGCCGCTGCTGATCCGGCCCATCGGATCGCACGGAGGGCGGGGATTGACCCTGGCCCGCACGGCCCTGGACCTAGAGGAGGTCGGCGGCGGCGGCGGCCTATATGCTACGGAATACCTCGACTTCAGATCGCCGGCCGACGGTCTGTATCGCAAGTACCGGATCATCTTCGTGGACCGGAAACCCTATCCCTACCATCTGGCCATCGCGGACCAGTGGCTGGTGCACTACCACACCGCCGGCATGCCGGGGGACGCCGAGCGGCAGGCCGAGGAGTTGCGGTTCCTCGCAGATCCCCGCTCGGCCCTCGGAGACGGCGCCATGGCCGCAGTCTCGGCCATCGGCGAGCGGTTGGATCTGGACTATGCCGGCGTCGATTTTTCGATTCTGCCCGACGGTCGGGTGCTGGTTTTCGAAGCCAACGCCACCATGCTCGTCCACCCGGAAGGCGAAGGCGAATTCGCCTACAAGAACCCGTTCGTCGAGCGCATTACCGCAGCGTTCCAGGCCTTGATCGACCGGCATTCGTCCGGACGAGCGGACCATTAACTCCTCCGCCGCTCCACGCCCGCGTCCGTCCCGACCAGCGCTTCGTCCGCCAGGCCCAGGAACAGGCCGTGCTCGACCACGCCGGTCAGGCTCTTCAGGGCCTCCGCCAGCAGGACCGGATCGGGGATGTTCCTGCAGGACGCGTCGTAGATGTAGTTGCCGCCGTCGGTCTTGACCGCCGAGCCGTCCTTGACCCGAAGCTTGGCCTCGGCGTGGATGCCGCACCAGTGCAGGGCGTCGTTGATGCGGCCGGCGGTGGTGGTGTGGCCGAAGGCGACCACCTCGATCGGCAGGGGGAACCGGCCCAGGGTCTTCACCGCCTTGGCGGCGTCGGCGATCACCACGCAGCGCAGGGAGGCTTCCCACACCAGCTTCTCGCGCAGCAGGGCCGCGCCGCCGCCCTTGATCAGCATCAGGTCGGGGCCGATCTCGTCGGCGCCGTCCACCGTCAGGTCGATGGTCCCGGCCTTGTCCAGGTCGACCACCTTGAGGCCCACGGAAGCGGCCAGTTCGGCGGTGGCCTTGGAGGTGGCCACGCACTTCAGGGTCATGCCTTCAGCGGCGGCGCGCGCGCCCAGCCCCTTGACGAACCAGACGGCGGTCGAGCCGGTGCCCAGGCCCACGGTCATGCCGCTCTCCACCAGTTTGGCGGCGGCCTCGCCGGCGATCTGCTTCTGCTTGTCCAGATCGCTCATTTGGGCTTCCGGTTGGCGCGTTTCAGGGTGCGGAAGGCCTCGACCCAGCCGGGCTTGTTGACCTGGCGGCCGCGGGCGACGGCCAGGGCGCCCGGCTCCACGTCCTCGGTGATCACCGACCCCGTCGCGGTGAAGGCGCCCTCGCCCACCGTCACCGGCGCGACCAGGGCGGAGTCCGAGCCGATGAAGGCGTCCGCCCCGACGTGGGTCTCGTATTTGTCGAAGCCGTCGTAGTTGCAGAAGATGGTCCCGGCGCCGATGTTGGCCCGCGCGCCCACCGTGCCGTCGCCCAGGTAGCTGAGGTGGTTGGCCTTGGCCCCCTCGCCCACCTTGACGTTCTTCACCTCGACGAAGTTGCCGATGTGGGCGTCCTTGCCGATGTCCGCGCCCGGACGCAGGCGGGCGTAGGGGCCGACGACGGCGCCCGGCCGCACGACGGCCTTCTCCAGGTGGCTGAAGGCGCGGATGGTCGCGCCGGCCTCCACCGTCACCCCGGGGCCGAACACGACGTAGGGCTCGATCGTCGCTCCGCCCGCGATCTCGGTGTCCCACGACAGGTGCACGGTGTCCGGCGCCGGCATGGTCACGCCGTCGGTCATCAGGGCGTGGCGGCGGTGGCTCTGGAAGGCGGCCTCGGCAACGGCCAGCTCCGCCTGCGAATTGACCCCCAGCACCGCCTCTTCGGGCGCGAAGGTGGTGCTGGCCGCCAGGCCCCGCGCCACGGCCAGCCCGACCACGTCGGTCAGGTAGTATTCGCCCTTGGCGTTGGCGTTGCCGACCTCGGCCAGCAGGTCGAACAGCACCCGGCAGTCGGCCGCGATGACGCCGGAGTTGCAGCAGCGCACCGCCCGCTCGGCGTCGTTGGCGTCCTTGGCCTCCACGATCCGGCGCAGCGCCCCGTCCTCGCCCATGATCAGCCGGCCGTAGCCGCCCGGATCGGCCGCCTCGAAGCCGAGCACGGCGACGCCGGCTCCAGTGTCGTGCAGGTCGAACAGGGGTTCGATGGTGGCCGCGCTCAGCAGCGGGCAGTCGGCGTAGGTGATCACCACGTCGCCCGTGAAATCCTTCAGCGCGTCCTTGGCCGCCAGCACCGCGTGGGCGGTGCCCAGCGGCGGGTGCTGCACCGCGATGGCGCCCTGGCCCAGGCGCGCCTTCACATGCTCGCCGACGGCGGGGCTGTGTTCGCCCACCACCACCACGATGGTGTCGCAGCCGAGCTCCTGCGCCGCATCGATGGCGCGGTCCAGCATGGCCCGGCCGCCCACCTTGTGCAGCACCTTGGGCGTGGGCGACTTCATGCGCGTACCTTGGCCTGCGGCCAGGATCACGGCGGCGCGTCGGGTCATGGATGGTCCTCTTTCAGGGGCCGAGCATGGCCCCCCGGGGACGGGGCGTCGACTCGGCCGTTGCGCTCGGTCCGGATTTAGCCGAAACGGCGGACGCTTTCGACCGGAGACCGACACTGACTGTTCCCCCGTCCTCCCCCGCCCCTTCCGCCGCCGCCGGCCGCCGCCTGGACAAGGTGGTGGTGGCCTTCGACCTGGACGGCACCCTGGTGGACACCGCCCCCGACCTGATGGGGGCGCTCAACACCCTGCTGACCGAGGAGGGCCTGCCGCCCCTGCCGCTGGAGGCGGCATCATCGCTGGTCGGGCGCGGGGCCAAGATCATGATCGAGCGCGGTTTCGCGGCGGCGGGCGAACCGCTCGACGCGGCGCGGGCCTCGGCCCTGTTCGAACGCTACATCGCCCTCTATCTGGGCCGCATCGCCCATGAGAGCGCGCCGTTCGAGGGCATGGCGGAGGCGCTGGACGCGCTGGAGGCCGAGGGCGCCATCCTGGCGGTATGCACCAACAAGCGCACCGACCTGTCCCTGGCCCTGCTGGACGCCCTGGACCTGACCAAGCGCTTCGCCGCCATCGTCGGCGCCGACATGGCCCCCCGGTCCAAGCCCGACGCCAGCCACCTGCTGCTGACCATCGAGATGGCCGGCGGAAGCCCCGAGCGCGCGCTGATGGTGGGCGACAGCAACAACGACGTCCTGGCCGCGCGCAATGCCGGCGTGCCGGTGGTGCTGGTCAGTTTCGGCTACACCGAGGTGCCGGTGGCGGAGCTGGACCGGGACATCCTGATCGACCGCTTCGACGAGCTCTACGCCGCGGCGCTGAGCCTCGTCCCCCCGCTCTGATCCGGCGGCAGGCGCGTGTTGTGCGGATGGGGATGAGGGCCAGTGGTGGATGCGACAGGGATTGAACCTGTGACCCCCTCGGTGTGAACGAGGTGCTCTCCCGCTGAGCTACGCATCCGGCCTCTGAGGGAGGCGAGCCTATAGCCCGCCCCATGGCCGGGGGCAAGCCGCTGGCCGGCCCCGGGCCCACGAAAAAGGGGCGGACGCCTAAGCGTCCGCCCCCCTCGTCCGAAGCTTCCGGGTCAGAGACTAGAAGCGGTAGTTCATCTGCATGCCGATGATCCGCGGCGTCAGGGTGTTGCCGGTGTAGTAGTAGTTGCCCGCGCCCTGGTTCTTGTTGACCCAGGTGTTGGCATTGGCGGCGTTCTTCACGTAGGCCGCGATTTCCAGGCTCTTGTAGTAGACGCCGATGCGGCCGTTGACCTGGTTGGTCGCCTCGCCGTTGATGAAGTTCGGCGTCGTGGCCGGGTTGTAGCTGCTCGTGCCGATGCCGGTGTTGCGGGCGTACTTGCCCGTATAGGTGTAGTCGACGCGGGCGTAGGCCGGGAAGTCGAAGGCGCGCCAGTCGTATTGCACGCCCAGGTTCGCGGTCCAGTCCGGGATGCCCAGGTTGTCGCCCTTGAGGGCCAGGATGGCCTGGGCGCCCGTGGTCGGGTTCTTGGGGCCGAGCACGGTGGCGGCGTACTCCGCCTTGTCGTAGCCGAGGTTGCCGTTGACCGTGAAGCCCCACAGACGGCCCGTGGCCTGGATTTCCGCCCCGTCGCTGTTCGCCTTGGCGGCGTTGGCGATGAAGGAGAAGGCGCACAGCGGCAGCGGAACGACGAACTGGACGCCTTCCCAGCTGATGTGGAAGGCCGAGGCGTTGACCTGGGCCTGGCCGTTGAACAGGCGGAACTTGCCGCCCACTTCGGTGCTCTTCACGGTGTCGTGCTGGTAGGTCAGCGGCGACGAGGCCACGCCGAGGTTGGCGAGGTCCTGGGCGCACTGCACCGGCGGCACGGGGGGGTTCACACCACCCGGACGCTGGCCTTCGGAGTAGGTGGCGTACAGCAGGTCGGCCGAGGTCAGCTGGTAGGAGATGCCGACCTTAGGCGTGACCGGATGCTCCTTCAGCGTCGCCGCCGAATATTGGTAGGGGCAGCCGGCGACCGCATACTTCATCGAATTGGCCGCGCCTTCGGCGACGCTGCTCGGGCAGCCGGCGTAGTTGAGCGGGAACGGCGTCAGGGAGTTGGGGTTGGTTTCGATGGCGCCCGTATCGGACGTGCCGATGAAGCCGTTGGGAGCCCCCGCGACCGCGCCGCCGTACTGCTGGCCGAACTTCTGCGTGTAGCTGGTGACGCGCACGCCGGCGGTGATCTTCAGCTTGTCGGTGATGGCGTAGTTCGCCTCGCCGAAGCCGGAGATCTCGTCTTCGGTGATGTCGATGTTCCGCGTCGACACGTCCACGGGGTTGTTGCCCGGGGTCTGCATGACCGGTACGCCGGTTTCGCCGCCGGCGAAGTAGCCTTCGTTCACGCCGCGCATCTGCTGGGCGGTCATGGTTTCGTTCCAGTTGGAGCCCACGTTGACGTGGTTGTGCTCGTGCAGGACGAACAGGCCGGCCACGAACTGCAGCTTCCACGACGGATCGATCGTCGAAACGCGCAGCTCCTCGGTCGTCTGACCGCGGCGGTTGTTATAGAGGAAGTAGCCGAACACGTTGGCCGGGCCGGGCACGGCTGCGACGGGCGCGCTGGCGTAGGACGTCACGCCATTCGCGGGCAGTTGCAGGTATTGCGGCGCGATGGCGCAGGTGGCCGTCTGGATCGGCGTGACCAGGCCCGTGCCGCCGGGGCAGGGCTGGGCGGTGTAGTTGGCCAGCACGCTGGTGCGCATGCCGCCGCCGCCGGTGAACTGCCAGCCGCTGGTGCGGTCGTCGGTGTAGGAGGTGATCGACTTGAAGGCCAGCTTGTCGCCCCAGTTGTAGTCCAGCACCAGGCTGGGGGTGGTGAACTGGGTGCGGCGCGGCGACGGCACGTACTGCACGTTGGTCGACGTCAGGTACAGGCCGTTGGCGGTGCCGTTCAGGTTGTTGAACCAGGTCTGCGCCGGGATGGTGTAGCCGCCGAACACGGTGGCGGGGAACGAGAAGCGCACGCCGTTGACGGTGCCGGCGTTGGAGAAGGTCCGCACCGGAATGTTGATCGCCGGCGACGACGAACGGACGGCCGAACTGTCCTGGTCGTAGTTCGTCTGGCTGAACACGGTCAGGGTGGCCTTGAAGTCCGGCGTCACCTGCCACAGCACGCTGCCGCGCAGGGAGTAGTCGTTGCCCTTGTTGATCTGCGAGGCGAACTGGTGGCCGTCGTATTCCGAATAGCCGTTGATCCAGCCGGCGCGGTCCTGGCGGAAGCCCGAGACGCGGAAGCCGAGCTTGTCCTGCACGATCGGGCCGCCCAGGGCGAAGCCTTCTTCGTTGCCCATGCCGCCGCCGGCGACGGTGTTGACGCCCACGCGCGCCGTGCCGCTGTAGGTGGTCAGGCTGGGCTGCGGGGTGATGAAGCGCAGGGTGCCGCCTTCCGAGGAGCCGCCGTACAGCGTGCCCTGCGGGCCGCGCAGCACTTCGATGCGGTCGAGGTCATAGAGCAGCGGCGTGGGCGAGCCCGAGCCGGTGACCAGGCCATTGGCGTTGCGCTTCTGCATGGCGACGTCGTCGACGTACACGCCGGTGGTCGGGGCCGAACCGGAGGTGCCGCCGATGGCGTTGCCGCCGACGCCGCGGATGGTCAGCTGCGGGTTGTTGTCGCCGCCGGTGGTGCGGAAGGTGAAGCCGGGCACCTGGCTCGACAGGTCCGAGACGTTGCGGATGCCTTGCTGGTCGAGGGACTTCTGGGTCACGGCCGACACCGACAGGGCGACCTTGTTGACCGTCGAGGTCTGGCGGGTCGCGGTGACGACCACTTCTTCAAGGGCGTTGGCGTTGGGCGCGGGGGCCGTTTGCGCGAAGGCGGCGGTGGCCAGGCCGGCGGCTGCTAGGGTCGTCGAAACGAGCAGAGCAGCACGAAATTTCGTGTTGGACATAGTCCCCCCATGGAGTTGGCTTGTTATTTGTAGCTTGTCGGGAGCCGGCGCCCCGAAGCGGGAAGCCGGTTTAGGCGAGTCTAGGGTGTCGATCGGGATCTACAGAACCGGTGGACGATAATCGAACATCCTTTCGGACGTATACAGAACGCAGTCGTTGTTGCGTGACATCGCAAGATTGTCAATGAACCGAGGCCCGTAACCCAGCCGGATCGTGCTGCTTGCGCCAGTATGTTGCGAAAATGATACTCGGGGCCTTGCCGGCGAGGCCAAGGACGCGAACCTACACTCCGAACGTCTCAAATGTTCCTGCCTCGCGCAAATTTTTTCATTTATTTCCGACAGTTACTGCCCAGCTTCCGGGGACCGCCAAGGCCTGGTTTGGCGATGGAAAACGGGCCGCCCCGGACCGCCCCCCAGGGCGGGAAACTCGCCTATCCCTCCAGGCGCGTGGGCCGGCAGGCGCCTTCGACGCAGGCTCCATTCCCATCGATGCGCGGAACGCGGCGACCAGGCTTCGCCCGGCGGGTGCGGCCCGTTTCGCGGCGAGCGGCGGCGGGCGTGCAATTTGAGAGGCGCCCAAGGCGACCCGTCGCTGATAATCGGCCAGAATCGAGGGTTTTGCCGCGTCAGCGTCCTGCGTAGTCGCACAAAGAAAAAGGGCGGACGCCGCGGCGCCCGCCCTTCCCTGCCATGAGTGATTCTGGGTCGTCAGGCGCTAGAAGCGGTAGTTGGCCTGGAAGCCGACCAGACGCGGAGGCGTGACGGATCCGGAGTACCAGTAGCTGCCGGTGCCTTCACCCTTGTTGAGCCAGGTCTTGGCGTTGCCCAGGTTCTTCACATAGAGCGCCAGCTCCAGGCTCTTGTAGTAGATCCCGGCGCGGGCGTTGATGATGTGCGTCTCGTCGCCGTTGATCGTGTTCGGGCTGGTGGTGGCGTTGTAGCTGGTCGTGCCCACACCCGTGCCGCGGGAGTACTTGCCCGAGTAGGTGTAGTCGAAGCGGGCGTAGGTCGGCAGGTCCAGGGTGCGCCAATCGTATTGCACGCCGACGTTCGCCGTCCAGTCCGGCACCCCCAGGTTGTCGCCCTTGAGGGCGAGCAGGGCCGGGGCCTTGCCGCTGCCGGCCGGCGGCGCCGGGCCAAGCACGTTCTGGGTGTACTGCGCCTTGTCGTAACCGATGTTGGTGTTGACGGTGAAGCCCCACAGCCGGCCCGTCGCCTGCAGTTCGGCCCCGTCGCTGGTCGCCTGGGCGGCGTTGGCGATGAAGGAGAAGGCGCAGAAGATCATCGGCACCACGAACTGGACGTTGTTCCATTCGATGTGGAAGGCCGAGGCGTTGATCTGGGCCTGGCCGTCGAACAGGCGGAACTTGCCGCCCACCTCGGTGCTCTTCACCGTGTCGTGCTGGTAGGTCAGCGGCGCGGAGCCGCCGAGGTTGGCCAGATCCTGCGCGCACTGGGTCGGCGGCGGCGGCGGGTTGATGCCCCCCGGACGCTGGCCTTCCGAGTAGGTCACATAGACCAGGTCGGTCGGCGTCAGCTGGTAGGAGGCGCCGACCTTGGGCGTGATCGGATGCTCCTTCAGCACGCCGGTCGAGTACTGATAGGGGCACCCGGCGATGGCGTATTTCAGGGGATCGGCCCCGCCGGCCGCGACGCTGGCCGGGCAGCCGGCGTAGTTGGTCGGGAACGGCGTCAGGGAATTGGGGTTGGTCTCGATCGTCCCGGGGCCGTTGGATGACGTGCCCACGAAGCCGTTGGGGGCCCCGGCGACGGCGCCGCCGTACTGCTGGCCGAACTTCTGCTGGTATTGGGTGACCCGGATGCCGGCGGTCAGCTTGAACTTGTCGGTGACGTTGTAGTTGGCCTCGCCGAAGCCCGACAGTTCGTCTTCGACGATGTCGATGTTACGCGTGGATACGTCCACCGCAATGTTGCCGGGCACCTGCATGACCGGCACGCCGGTTTCGCCCCCGGCGAAGTAGCCTTCGTTCACGCCCCGCATCTGCTGGGCGATCAGGGTTTCGTTCCAGTTGGAGCCCACGTTGATGTGGTTGTGCGCGTGCTCGATGAACGCGCCCGCCACGACCTGCAGCTTCCATGTCGGATCGATCGTCGACACCCGGAATTCCTGGGTGGTCTGGCCGCGCCGGTTGTTGAACATGAACAGGCCGAACACATTGGCCGGGCCGGCGACCTGCAGGCCCTGCTGGCCGACGAACATGGTCTGGCCGTTGGCCGCGAGCTGGGCGTATTGCGGCCCGAGCTGGCAACCGTTGGGGCCGGACAGGATCGGAACCACCTGGCCCTGGCCCGTCGGACAGGCCTGGTTGGTCAGGTTGGGCAGCACGCTGGTGCGCATGGCGCCGCCGCCGCCGAAGGTCCAGCCGCTGGTGCGGTCGTCGGTGTAGGCGGTGATCGACTTGAAATCGAGCTTGTCGCCCCAGTTGTAGTCGAGCACCAGGCTGGGCGTGGTGAAGATCGTCCGGCGCGGCGAGGGCTGGTACTGGACGTTGGTCGACGTCAGATACAGGCCGTTGCTGTTGCCGTTGACGCCACTGAACCAGGTCTGCGCCGGGATGGTGTAGCCGCCGAACACGGTGGCAGGGAACGAGAAGCGGACGCCGTTGACCGTGCCGGTGTTGACCAGGGTGCGCAGGGCGATGGTGGCGGCGCCGGACGAGGTGCGGACAGTCGAGCCGTCCTGATCGTAGTTCATCTGGTGGATGACACTGAGCGTCGCCTTGAAGTCCGGCGTGATCTGCCACAGCAGGCTGCCGCGCAGGTTGTAGTCGCTGCCCTTGTTGATCTGCGAGGCGAACTGGTGGCCGTCGAATTCCGAATAGCTGTTGACCCAGCCCGGACGATCCTGGCGGAATCCGGCGATGCGGAAGCCAAGCTTGTCGCGCACGATCGGGCCGCCGAGGGCGACGCCTTCTTCGTTGCCGATGCCGCCGTTGAGCAGGGTGCTGACGCCGGCGCGCATGGTGCCGGAGTAGGTGGTCAGGCTGGGCTGCGGGGTGATGAAGCGCAGGGTGCCGCCTTCCGACGAGCCGCCGTACAGGGTGCCCTGCGGGCCGCGCAGCACTTCGACGCGGTCCAGGTCATAGAGCAGCGGGACGGGGGAGCCGGAGCCGGTTTCCAGGCCGTTGGCGTTGCGCTTCTGGAAGGCCAGGTCTTCGATGTTGACGCCGGTGGTGGCGGCCGAACCGGAGGTGCCGCCGATGGCGTTGCCGCCGAT